>CAMCUJ010000055.1 GCA_945878965.1 uncultured Clostridia bacterium | reverse complement strand
CGCAAGTGCCTTAACCCTACCGTGCTTCACCGTATGCAAAATCAATACTTTCCGTTTCCACGGGTTTTAAGGAATTCAAAGTCCTCCGCTCTGAGCTTTAAAACCTCGTTATATGCACGGCAAACCGCATTATTGTACGCATATTCAACACTGCCCTTTTCAAGCTTCTTAAGCTTGCTTTCAGCGTTCTTTGCCCGCTCCTGAATATTTGAATCGTTCCAGTCATTTGGTGCATATAAATCACGCCTTAATCTGTACTGTGTCATAATACCGGCATAAGCGGTTTTCTCTATATGCTCAAAATTAAATCTATCGGCCGAAACTCTGTGAGTGACGCAAGCCATAGGATTAAGAGCAACATTCATATTAATCTCTTTCATCATAAACGAAACCAAAGTTTCCTCACCGCCGGCAAAGTTGTTTCCTACTCTGCCGTAATTACTTCTGAAACCGCCTATCTGTCTGAGCGACTTTGTCCTTGCCGCAAAGTTCGCACCGTATGGAAATTCACCGTAATTCTTAACCGCACGAACCTTATCCCCCATAATTTCAAGCTCACTCCAAAGTGACCTGAATTCAACCGGAATACTTCCAAGCTCCGTTCCTTTCGGAATCTCAAGCTGTACCTGACCGCCTATAACTCCAAAACTATCGTTTGACTTAAAACCTTCAATAGTCTTTTCGGCAAGATTAGGCTCGGCTATTGAATCATCATCAATATAAAGAATAAATTCACCCTTTGCCTCCCACAACCCGGCATTCCTTGCTATTGAAAGCCCGGGCAGCGGTGCCTCTATATAATTTATATCAACCGTCTTATAGCTTGATTTTATTTCCGAAACAAGCTCCTTAAGCTCATTTCCCTTGTAGCCGTTGTTTACAAAAATAATCTCATAAAGCGATGTGTTTACAGTCTGTTCACATACCGCCTTTAAGCATTCCTTAAGCGTTTCACTGTACTTGTTCGTACATATAACTACAGAAAGCTGTTTGCTGCATTCTTTCATATTCTCTGTAATCGCTTCAAAGTCATAAAGCATATCATTTTTAGCCTTAGCGTCAATGAATGAAAGCATAGCCGAAATATCATCAAACGAGAACCATCCCTTATGTCTTTCAAGTATTGGAAGCTGTATATCCCGAGTTTTTTCATCAAAACCCTCACACGTTATATACATATCATAACCGTCAACCATACTCTCGCAGTTTTCGGAGATGTAAACCTTCTTTACTCCAACAGGAAGGACTACACTGTGTTTAAATTTGCCTATGTTGACATAAACAACGCCATAAGTTGCTTCACCGAAAGAAATGGATTTAAATTCTTCCTTTTCTATAACCATCTGACCCCGTTTTATAAGCTCCGCTTTTATTTCCTCGGCAAATTCCTCGTAATTTTCATTATAATCTATACACCATATAAGCGGTACTAAGCAGAAATCACGTCTGAAATCATCAAGAACCATAAGCTTGTAACGGTTTTTTGTAATTCCAAGCTCCGCATCCTTTGCCGTAAGCGAGTTATCATGCCATCTGTAATAATATACAGGCTCAGAAAACGAAGTATGCTTAATCTTAAGCAGTGAATTAATCCTCATCCAATAATCATAATCCTCAAGAGTATGCTTGAATTTGGAATAATCCCCTGCAATTTTAGCACATCTTGCTCTGTACATAAACGCCGCACCTATTGTGTTGTTAGCGTAGGTATTAAGCTCATATGTGTGACACGGAAGTATTACATTACCGCTTCCCAAAGGATATTCATACCAGCCGTGACGGCGGTACCATCTGCCCCTCTTGTCTATAAGCCTCATATTTCCGAATACCATATCAACGCTTTCGTCATTCTTAAGCTCATTCACCATTTTTTCAAGAAAATCAACAGGCATAATATTATCCGCACTCGTCCATGTATAAAACTCTCCGCTTGCGTTTCTGAACCCTCTTGAAAGCGTTCTCGGAAGCTTTCGGTTTTCTTGATGAATTACAACTATTCTTGCATCAAGAGCTTCATAATGTGCAAGTACATCAGCCGTATTGTCGGTTGAACCGTCATTTACTATTATAAATTCAAAATTGCTGTAGCTTTGTGCCAAAACCGACTCTATAGATGCTTCAAGCTCCGCTCCGCCGTTATATACCGGAAGTATAACCGATACAAGTCCCTTAGTCATAGGAACATGAACCTTTCTTCCGTCAAGAGGATAAATCCTGTCACGTTCTTCTTTGTATCTTATAAACTTATACTGATAAAGGTTAAGAGGTTTGTCGCTGTCATCATTGATTGGATTTCTTGAAAATAATTTTTTAAATATATTAGCCATATAAATCACCTTCAAAGCTTAAAGCTGTTTCTTTTTATCCTTTCTTACTATCTCCAGCATCTCCTGCCATGCGGCAAGATTAGAGCTTTTATGAAAAATTTCAATCTGAGATACCTTGTGGCGAATAAAACGCCTTAGTTCCCCCTTTGTAATTTTAATCTGATTTTTAATATAACGCTCTGACCATCCGACAGGCGTGTGTAAATCCTTAAAAAATCTATAAGTTGTAAGTATTCCGGCTCTGATGGTCTTTTTAACGTGCTCCTTAGTGAACCTGTCATTGTCAACCCTGTGAAGAACCTTCGCACGTGGCTGTATTCCCACCGAATAACCAATCTGACGCATCTTAAACGCAAGAGCCGTTTCCTCACCTCCCGCAAAATCCTTGCCCGTTCTTCCGTAACACATTCTGAATCCGCCGACTCTCCTTATAGCCGACCGCCTTACCGCATAGTTTGCACCATACGGAAACTCAAACTGCTGTGTTACCTCCTTAAAGCTTGTATCCGAAACCTTAAACTGACTCCAAAGACTCTCCCAGCCGGGCTTTAACACCTCAGGTCTTGGGAACGGTATATCAAGTATTATCTGCCCGCCAAGTACCCCGACATTTGGGTGATACTTAAATCCCGAGTAAAGCTCCTCAAGAAGGTAATAGTCTGCGAGTGCGTCATCATCTATAAATAATAGATATTCACCCGTTGCCTCCCACATTCCGGCATTTCTTGCATAAGATAATCCCTTCTGCGGTACTGCTATGTACTTTATAAAGCCCTCAAACTGTGAATACTTCTTCGCAAACAGATTTATTTCATCCTCAATTCCCGATTCGTTCGGTGCATTGTCTACTATTATAATCTCATATTCCTTTTTGCTGAAGGACTGCCGTATAACCGACCATAATGCATCTATCAGCTTTTCTCCTCTTAAATAGGTGCATATGATTATTGATATCTTTTTTTCATAATTATTATCTGTTTCAATTCTGCCCTCAAGCTTATAAAGAATTCTGTTCTTCATTTTGCTGTCAATAAGTGCAAACAGATTTTCCTTGTCCTTCGTATAAAGAACGCCCCTAAAACCGCCAAAGCTTTTTAATTTCCCGATATCTTCGGTGCTAATAACCGCATCAAACAATTCTGCTTTTTCCTTATCTATACAGGCTGTATTGTCCGATACAAGCACAGTTCCCGAAAATCTCTGCATATCATTTATGCAGCTTTTTTCGATGTTGTTTCCGAAGTATATATAACAAAGATTCGGCGAAACTGTAGGAAGGCTCATCGAAAGAGCCTCCTTTGCGGTCATAAATATATGCCCTGCCTGCTCTGCCGACTTTTTGAATGCCCTGAAATACTCATTGTTTTTATCTTCGCTCTCAGCCACCCATATAAGCGACGACATATAAAAATCACGTCTGAAATCATCAAGCACCATAAGCTTGTAGCGGTTTTTGGTAATTCCAAGCTCCTTGTCGTGTGCCGTAAGCGAATCCTCGTGCCATCGGTAAAGATATATAGGCTCATCTTCGTCTATATGCTCAATCTTTAAAAGAGAATTCATCCTCATCCAGTAGTCATAATCCTCAAGAGTATGCTTGTATTTTGAATAATCCTCTAAAATATACGCCGCCTTTGCTCTGTACATAAACGCCGCTCCGATAGTGTTATTGGCGTGTGTGTTAAGAACATCCGTACTCTTTGGAAGTATAACATTTCCGCTGAAAAGAGGCTTTTCAAACCAGAACTGTCCCCGTTTTATATTTCCCTTTGCATTTATAAGCCTTATGTTGCCGTATACCATTGAAACGTCCGGCTTATTATTAAGATTTTTTACAAGAATCTCTATACAGTTTTCAAGCATAATATTGTCCGCACTCGTCCATGTATAAAACTCTCCGCTTGCTATCCTAAATCCGTTTGAAAGTGCAGTCGGGATTTTAAGGTTTTCTTGGCTGATAACCTTAATTCTGTTGTCCTTTTTTCTGTAGCTTTCTATAATCTCAGCCGTATTGTCGGTTGACCCGTCATTTACAATTATAAGCTCAAAATTCTTATAGCTTTGATTAAGTATACTCTCTATTGCCTCAGAAATTACATTTCCACCGTTATAGACGGGCAAAACAACAGATACCTTTCCCTTTTCGGATGGACAGTCAAATGCTGTTATGTCAACACAGGCAGTTTCATTTCTGCTTCTTTTGTAGTCTAAAAACTTATCCCTGCATAATCTGTAGTGAAGCTTTTTGTTCTTTCTTGAATCCACTCGGTTGAACGCTTCGTTAAATCCCTTTCGTAAAGTAAGCCATAAACCTACTCTCTTAAAATCCGAAATATCAAGAAGCGAACGAATGAACGCAATTCCGGTCTTTTTCAGAATCGACTCAATCTTAACACCGGTTTTCCATATATAAGTTTCACGGGCATCAAGCTCCGCCTGCTTGTGCTGAGCCGCCTCGAACTGTATCTGCATTATGGCGTTTCTGTCCTCTTCAATTTTAGCCTTAAGCTTGCTTATCTCGCTTTCACGCTTTGAAAGCTCGCCCACATACTCGCTGAATAATTCGCCGGTGTGTCCTCCCTGATTTTTAAGCTTTAGGCATTCGTCAAATCTGCCGCAGTTTAAATTTTCAAGAGTTCTGCTGCCGTAATTCTTACTGTCTTTCTTTTGATATATAAGAAGTATTTCCTCACCAATCCACTGCGTATTATCAAGGTAGCGGCAGTCAATCTCCTTAAAATAGACAAGTGAAAATTCCTCATTATTGATAGGAAAGCTGTTGTAATCAAATGTATAAAAATGCTCATCAATTCGGTTAAATTCACGAAACGGAAGAAGCATTATAAAATACCGCTCCGTCTTTGTAAGTATAGTCTTTATGAATGAATTAGGGTCACTGAAATGT
The DNA here is from genome assembly GCA_945878965.1 of uncultured Clostridia bacterium. GTDB lineage: Bacteria > Bacillota > Clostridia > Monoglobales > Monoglobaceae > CAMCUJ01. The sequence goes on along the minus strand of CAMCUJ010000055.1, from coordinate 2,819 downwards.
TCAAGCGTATTTGATGTAAATACAACGTCAAACTTCCTGTCAAGCTTGCCTATATCCTCCGCTATAAACTCATAATCAGGATAATAGCTCTTTGCTTTTTTTATTCCTTCTTCGGATATGTCAATGCCCGAAATCTTTGAACCTCTGAATTTTTTGCCAAGCTCAAAAACGCCCTCGCCCTCAGCACAGCCTAAGTCACATATCGAAAGCACATCCTTGTCTATTTCATTTTCAAGCCACTTTGGGAAATTATCAAGTGCAAGCTTATAAAAAAATGTACTCTGTTCCCTGCCCTTTTTATCCTCCCAGTCCCCCGACCCGAACCTCTCGTCCCAATACTGCTTGGAATTTATTTCATTACCATTGCCCATAGCTATCTCCTTAAATCTCTTTTCGGTGTGAATTTGTTACTGAATGCATTCAACCGTAATCTCAGACGGAAGCTGAAGCATTCCGTATAATTCCTTATCCGAAACCACCTTGAAATATCCTGCACCCTCTATATAATCATAATATGTTATAGGACTTTCATTCCTGTTTTCAAGTGCCGCAATCAGAGTATATTCACCGCAGTTTAAATAATTGTCAAACGAAATAACCGCACGAATACGTTCTCCGTCCTCAAATAAAATTTCCTTGTCATAGGTAGATGTCACAAATAAATCAAGTCCGTTCTTATTCTTAACCGAAACCGCAAGTGCAAGACTGCTTAAATCTGCACCGTTTGGCATTTTAAACTCAATACATACCGAAATTTTATCGCCTATTTCAAATGCAAAGCATTCCTTTTCACCCGAAAACGTCTGACAGTATGTAATTGAGCCAACCTCTGAGCCGTATCTGTTAATAGGCTTAAACTCGGTTTTGTTATAAGTCTTTACTTCCGTATTTTTATTCGGCTTTTCTGAATTTAGGGTATCCGCATTTATAAATTCAAGAGCCGATTTGGATTTATCACCGGTTATAAACTCCATATATTTAGAGGTTACATCACGGACTCCGCCGTCCATAATCATTCTGCCGCCGTCAATCCATATGGCACGTGAACAGAATTTTCTCACAGCGTCAATATCGTGAGTTACAAAAAGAATGGTTTTTCCCATAGCCTTAAGCTGTTCAAATTTATTGTAGCACTTAGCCTGAAATCTGTAATCTCCAACCGCCAATGCCTCATCAACTATAAGAATTTCAGGGTCTACATTAATTGCAACAGCAAATGCAAGCCTTACAAACATTCCGCTTGAATATGTCTTTACGGGTTGATAAACAAAATCCCCAATCTCCGCAAAGCTTAATATGTCATCAAGCTTTTGATCCATTTCTTCCTTTGAGCAGCCCATAATAGTTCCGTTAAGATAGATATTTTCAATTCCCGTGTAATCGGGATTAAATCCTGCACCAAGCTCAAGGAGAGCCGAAACTCTGCCGTTTACATCGGCACTTCCCTCGCTCTGGGTTATAACTCCGGTAAGTATCTTTAAAAGTGTAGACTTTCCCGAACCGTTCTTTCCGATAATTCCAACGGTTTCACCTTTATCTATATTGAAGCTCAAATCCTTAAGTGCGTAAAATTTCTTAAACCGTTCCTTATTCTTAAACGGAAGCAATGCGTCAATCAATCTGTCTGACGGCTTATTATAAAGCTTATACAGCTTACTCAGATTTTTAACTTCTATTATGCTGTTCACTTTTGCACCATTCCCTCTTATCTGTCAAATCATAGCTCTTTACATAATTGCTCAGAATAATTATATCATATAGGCAGAAAATCCGCAAGGATTTTTTTATCCACGGCAGACAACAAGCCTATTAAAAAAAGACGATACTAATAAATCCCCGAAACATCAATGGTTCGGGGATTTTTCATTAAATTAAAGATTTGGAAGACATTCTGCTGCTTTACTAAGCCAATCTCCCTCAAAGAATTCTATTTTACCCTCATCACAAAGCTTTGCAAGCTTTGGTTCAACAGGAATTTTGCCTATAACGTCAATTCCGAACTCCGCCGCAGTGTCCTCAATATGGCTGTCGCCGAATATCTTTATTTCCTTGCCGCAGTCAGGACATTTAACGTAGCTCATATTCTCAACAATGCCAAGTATCGGAATATTCATCATATTAGCCATATTAACAGCCTTTTTAACGATCATAGAAACAAGCTCCTGAGGGGAAGCAACTATAACAATTCCGTCAATGGGGATTGACTGAAAAACAGTAAGCGGAACATCGCCTGTTCCCGGTGGCATATCAATAAACATAAAATCCACATCGTTCCAAATAACATCTGTCCAGAACTGCTTAACAACACCTGCAATAATCGGACCTCTCCATATAACGGGGTCATCGGGATTTGCAAGAAGAAGATTTATAGACATAACGTTTATTCCGCTGCCGCTTTTAGCCGGAATTAAACCAAGCTCCGTATTCTTAGCTTTTTCATCTATACCGAACATCTTTGGAATGGACGGGCCTGTAACATCAGCGTCAAGTATAGCGGTATTATAACCGTTACGCTGAGAAATAACCGAAAGCATTGCAGTTACCAGCGACTTACCGACTCCGCCCTTACCGCTGACAACACCTATTACCTTTTTAATTTTTGATAGTTCGTGTGGTTTTTCGATAAAGCTTTCGGGAGCTCTATCGCTGCAGTTCTCGCCGCAGCTTCCGCAATCATGTGTACAATTTTCACTCATTTGTATTCAGAACCTTTCTATATGTAAATTTTAAACCTAAATTTAATTCATCTTTAATACTATCATTTTAACATATCTGCAAATGCCTTGTCAATAGAAATAGAATTTCAATCAAAAATGATT
>CAMCUJ010000054.1 GCA_945878965.1 uncultured Clostridia bacterium | reverse complement strand
AGTCAACAAACAGAGTTCAAAAAAATAGAGCATATTTTTTCAAACTCCATTATAACTAAATTAAGATGTCCCCCGCCTCTATAGGCGGCGGGTGACATTTAATTTTTTCAGTGGGAGTATAATCTCCCACTGAAAACGTTGAATGACGCGGCTGTGCCGCTTATTGAATGAAATTTACAATATGCTCTATACTAATTCAAAATCAAACTCTTTTCTGCATACTTATAAGCTGTTTAACCTCAAGTTTCTCGGCATAGGTCATTTTTCTTGCTCCCGGTTTTCGAGTTACAAGCGTCATATCATTTCCCATAAGCTGTTGTGCATACTTCGCATTCACAGGATAGTTGACATTCTCTATTAATGCACTCATTGATAAAAACTCTTGCAGTTTTTCCGCTTCATTTGGTTGACTGTCAAATATTTTGAACAATCTTTTGTAAAGATTTGTATGGAAGTTTGCCATAACTCCGCTATAACCGTGTGCACCGATTTTAAGCGTTTCAAGAAGTGTTGCCGTATTCGCATTATACAGCTTTATGGAGCTTCCCTTTATTATTTCAAGCTTTTCTCGTATTTCTTCCGTATTACAGCATGTATCCTTTAAAAACGCAAACCTTTCTGTGCTCTTTAAAAATTCAAGAATTTTAGGCGTTATTAATCTCTTATACGGGTACGGACATTCATAAAATCCAAGCGGAATATCCTTTGGCAGTTTTTCAAGAAGCACCTTTAAATTCTCTATAAATACATCATCGCTCTCATTTTCTTTTGCAAGACGATTGCTAACCATAATAAGTGCATCCGCTCCGCCGTCGTATACCGCCAAAAGCTCCGATATCTGATCATCTATTAAATCCGAAGTATGCCCCGATGCTATAACAGGCACATCTCCCGCCGTTTCTTTTACAATTTTCGTGATAAGTTTTTTCTCCTCGCTGCTTAAAAAGAACATCTCGCTTGACTGACATACCGCAAACAAACCGTCACAGCCCTCGTCAATATACCATTTCGTGAGTCTTTTAAGTGCCTCGCAGTCAACCTTATTGTCCTCTGTAAAGGGAGTAATCATTACAGGCCATATTCCGTTCGGAAATTCTCTCATATTTATATCCCTCTTTCTTTTTAATATATAATTGTCGGTGTTTCAAACAGTCCGATATCCGAAGTTATGTATTCCTCTGTATAATTATCACCGACAGGACAAAAACAACTGTCTTTAGTGACAAGAGGCTTATTTGTAATATGCAGCGGTCCAAGCATATTGCGAGGACTTCCCAAAACGCTTATAACTATCTTATTCTCGCCCAATTTAATAAACTCCGAAACCCTGATAACAGCATCCGCTTTCCATGGGATTGAAAGTTTAATTCCGTTTATTTCTGCGTTTACACACGTTCCCTTAAATCCTCTTGCATCAAGATACATTTCATCGGTAATCTCACAAATATTACAGCTGAATATGTAATCTATACCGCCCGCATAATGAAAATATCCTTGTTTTGTTATACTTCCTATCATAAGACTTTTAGGCTTTTGACAAATTTCACGCTGCTCATTAACACCAAACTCTCCTATAATATAACAATTTTCAAGCTCCATATCGTTTCTGTAATTACATCTAAGACTTAATTTATGTACACCCTTGCTTATAATCGGCAAATTAACAGCCTTAAATTCCTTATCCATAAAATATCCACAAACATTATTGTTGACTTTTTCTTCGTCAAGCGATATTTCAAAACACTCAGGTCTTTCTATAATCAACTTCGGGTTCAAAACCTCACTGAGTGCCTTAACCTCAAATTCAAGTATAACTTCTCTGTTGTCATTCTTGTGAGATTTATTTATCCAACGGTAACGCTGTTCTATGCCGTTCTGATGAATTGGACGCATACCAAGCCTGTCCCGAATATCACACTGTGCTTTCCATACCTCTGCTTTGCCCAAAACCTTTCCGTCAAGGCTGTATCTGCACATATCAAGAGTAAGAACATTGGGCATATCGTTTTTATAATCCGTCAGCGTAAGCGTTATAACTTTTTTTCCTTTCCTATGCTCTAAGCAACCGTTATCATAGTCCACATTTTCATCAAATAATATGTTATCCGTTTTGGCTATGTAAAACATTGAGCTTGCACAGCCCGGCATATAATTTGAGAAATTCACTCTCCCATTCTTAACTTCGGATTTCACACGCCGTATATCTCCGCTTAATAAATCTGTGCGGTATACCGTGCCATTGTCAATTTTAAGGCTTATGTTTGCCATATGCGGATTTTCACGGTCATTGTTCACAACAAATAAAATATATCCGTCATCATCACATCTTAACTGATAAAGTATATTCTCTTCCTCACGTCCGTAATCATCTGTAATTGAAACCGCTTTATCAATATTTCTTTGCATATAGCCAAATAAATCTTCTTCCGAATAAAGCTTTATAAAATTCTTATGATTAATCAGCTTTAAAGCCTCAGCCGATTTTTCACCATCAATATAATCTGTAAATGGTGAAATGCCAAGTACCGTTCCGCTGTTATCCATAAACTCAAGCAGTTTTTTGACAGTTGACGAAAGCAGATTTTCACACATCGGAACTATAACCGTACTGTATGAGCATTCACCTACACAAAATTCCGAATTTTCGCTTTTTCCGTAATCACTTATAATTATTTCATCACCAAGGTCGCAGTCATAATGTTGTTTACATAAATTCTTAATAATTGAATTGTACCTCTCGCCAAGCCCGTTCATAGGCGGAATGTCACGTTCCTTGCTTCGTTTGGGATTTCCGTAAGGGTCACACCCGACTTTACTCCAAACTGTACTCATAGGGTGGATAAGTAAAACCTTGCGTATTGCTTTGCCTTGTCTTAGCATATATCCGCACCTTGCAAAATAATCCTCAACCGTTTTGTAATTTTTCCACCATGAAGTATTATAGTTTATACTCGGCGGATAATCACGCTTGCGGCATCCTCTGAGTGAATACAGTGCTAAGTGCTGGCAACGCTGATTGATACCTAAAACATACTGCCAATCACCTACCCATTTCTGACCCTCAAAGCTGAAATCCCAGCCTGTACAGCCGTAAGTTTCACTAATCACCATATCCTTGCCCATCTGACTTGCAACGCTTGTGCATTGCTTAACGGTCATATATTCTTCGGTACGTTCGGTCAGCATATCAATCGCCGGAACATTCTGTGAAATATAGTGCGGCATTATCGAGCCGTTAACTCGGCACGATAAGCCCAGCTTATCCTCCTGAAGAAAATGTCCTGTAAATAACAGATTATTCTCTTTGCACCACTTGCTTATTTTCCCCGAATATACTTCCTTAAACCGTTGTGAAACGGTTCTCCAATAATCATAACGTATTTTTCGGCTTTTTTCATGATTAAAATACAGATACGGAATTGTATCAAGCGGATCATAACCGCAATTTTCACAAAAATATTCTTCAAAACCGTAAGTCCACGGAATCCAGCCACGCTTTGGATTAAAAGCACAATGCCTGTCTGCAAGACTCGGTTCGTCTGTAAAAATTCCGGGAATGGTTTTTCCGAATTCAGCACCGATATTTTTCTTATACACCTCGTGAGTTTGGTTTATAAATTCACAGACTGTATCAGGATTTAAGTTATCGGGCGGCGGTGAATAATTGAACCACTCCGATCCCTCACTTATTTCAAGTCTTGCAATCAACAAGGCTTCACTTTCTTTAATCTCTATATTATCCGCAGCATTCAGCCTTTTAAGACTGTAAATATCCATAGCATTCACATTTGCGGAGTAAATTGCAAGAACATCACCGTCAATTTTCTTTGGAACTTTATCACATACCTCAAGAGTCAACCCCTTGCAAGCATTTTTAACATTTCCCGTAACCGCTCCGCCGCAGCTCCCCGACGGCCATCTGTCCTCATCATAGAGCCACGCATACATTCCAAGCTCTTTTGCTGTTTTTACCGCAGTTTTTACACAATCAAACCACTCATCTCCCAAATACTCGGTTTCAAGTCCGTCACGAGAATGAATAAAGAAACCGCCGATTCCGTTGCTGTGCATTTCGTAAATCTGCCGTTTTATCTCCTCGGCATCAAGCTTGTCGTTCCACGCCCAAAACGGAATTGAACGATATATATTATCCGGATTTTTAAATTGCTGTTTAAAATCTTTCATCTTCATAATAACTCTTATATTTCAAGCTTAATGCTCTACTTTTATGCTCCAAAATATAATTTTCTCTCTGTTAGCACTGTATACAACCATAATTTCGTTATCGCTGTTACAGACTATTGAAGGATACGCAAATGCTCCATCCTCATTTTCAAGAACGCAAAGCTCTTCCCACGTTATACCGTTGTCTTCAGAATAGGATAAAATTATAGGTGTTCGTGAGCCCTTGGTCATTCCGGGAATATTCTCTCTTGGATTATATGCGAGAACCAAAGCTCCGTCTTTAAGCTTTGCCACATCAATTCCGCTGTTGTTGTTAGGAAGTCCTGTGTCATAAGCAAGCGACCATGTTCTGCCTTTATCATATGATTCACTTCTGAAAATTCGGGAAGACGTACTTCTGAAAAGTGCATTTATAACTCCGTCTTTGTCCTCCCAAAATGTTGGCTGTATAATTCCTCTGCCAAAGCAAAAATGCTTGTTATAAACCCGATCACGAATTCTGCGTTCATTCGGGTTAATCCTTCTCAGCGGCACAAGCTCGCTCATCTCCCAGCTCTCGCCGTTATCCTCCGAAATATCGGCAAATGCATTCCAACAATCACCCTCAAATGATGCAGGAGCCAAAATTGTCTTATTGTCCGATAAATATATAGGCTTATTCTTAACGGGACCTCGTCCTCCTATATCTCCCGTTACAAGCTCATATGCATCGCTCCAAGTTTCAGCCTCGTCATTTGAAACAACGTATTCCGTGTGCCATTTCTGAATTTCCGCACCTATCTTATAATACAGCACGATTCTATCATCGTTTAATCTGAATAATACGGGATTCCACGCTGCAACATTCATAACATCTACCGTCTTTTTAGGCTTTTCCCATACCCCGTTAATTCGTCTGGCAGTCCATATAGCTGTATCAGGATCTTTTTCAAATCTGCCGCCAAACCAAGCCGCAAGTGCATTCCCATCCCTTAGCTCCAAAACCGTAGGAGCATGCGGACTGTCAAACTCACGTTCATCGCCGAATATCTCTTCTCTTATTGATTTTATAACCTTTAACATATCAATTCCCTCACTTGCTCAACATTCCTTTTATTCAAAACACGATAATCTTTATTATTTGCTGCAATTTATATTATAGAATAATACTATGTAAAAAATCAAATATGCTGAATTTATCCGAAAATCCTTGTTTATAAAAACTACAAAAGCATACAGAAACCATAATTAAATTAATATGTCCCCCGCCTGTAAAGGCGTGGGACGTCTATATTGTACAGTTATATGAACTTTTACTGAATTTTTTCGATTCCGCCCATATATGGTCTTAATACCTCAGGGATTGTAACGCTTCCGTCGGCATTCTGGTAATTTTCAAGAATTGCCGCAACAGTTCTTCCTATGGCAACACCCGAACCGTTGAGCGTATGAACAAACTGTGCCTTATCCTTTGGATTCTTCTTGAATTTTATATTCGCTCTTCTTGCCTGAAAATCTTCAAAGTTACTGCACGATGAAATTTCAACATATCTGTTGTAGCTTGGCATCCAAACCTCAATATCATACTTCATTGCCGCCGTGAAGCCTAAATCTCCTATACATATCTTAACTACTCGATATGGAAGCTCTAAAAGCTTAAGCACCGATTCAGCGTCTGAAACAAGCTTTTCAAGCTCATCATAAGATGTTTCGGGATCGGCAAACTTAACAAGCTCTACCTTGTTAAACTGATGCTGTCTTATAAGACCTCTTGTGTCACGTCCGGCACTTCCTGCCTCTGCTCTGAAACACGCTGTATATGCTGCGTATTTAAGCGGCAGCTTGTTTCCGTCAAGTATTTCATCTCTGTGCATATTGGTTACAGGAACCTCAGCGGTCGGAACCAAGAAATAATCAGTGTCTGTAACCTTAAATGCATCCTCCTCAAACTTTGGAAGCTGTCCTGTTCCAAGCATACTGTTTCTGTGAACCATAAACGGCGGAAATACCTCAGTGTAGCCATTCTTGGTTGTATGTGTATCAAGATACATATTTATAACGGCTCTTTCAAGCTTTGCTCCAAGACCCTTGTAAACCGTAAATCTTGCACCCGTAATTTTAGCGGCAGTTGCCGGGTCAAGTATATCAAGGCTGTCACCCAAATCCCAGTGTGCCTTTGGCTCAAAATCAAAGCTTGTAGGCTCCATAAATCTTCTTACCTCGACATTGTCCTCATCGGTATCACCCTCGGGAACGGTCGGATTCGGAATATTTGGGATAGTGTACATTATAGAAGTTATCTTCTCATCAATCGTTCTTACTTCTTCGTCCTTTGCCTTAATATCATTTGAAAGCTTTTTCATTTCTTCAAAGATTTCGGTTGTGTCCTTGCCCTCTTTTTTATAAGCCGGAATTTGCTTTGATACAGCGTTTTGCTTACTCTTCATCTGCTCAACCTCAAACAAAAGCTCTCGTCTTTCCTTATCAAGGTTTATAAGGCCGTCTATGTCTACCTTATCATCTTTTCTTCTTTTTAATGCCTCAACTAATTTTTCAGGCTCGTTTCTTAAGATTTTAATATCTATCATTATAACGCATCTCCAATTCCTTTTGTTAAATTCCTTATTTTTCGTATTTTCTTATCTTTAATTATATATCCTATCCGCATAAATTGTCAAGTCCTTTTAATTCTATGTAGGCTTATTTTTTATGACCTATGATAAGACGTAAAACTATAGAAAAACCGACAAATCTAAAAAGGACGCTTAATCACGAATTACTGACTAATTTTTAAATTCGCTTTCAAATATACGTTGAAATTATTACATATTAATGCTATAATAAAGTAAATATTATCTGTGTTCTTTATTGAATTGAAAGGAAAAATACAAATGTCAATTCTAAAATATAATACTATAAAAAATCAAGCAGATGCGGAAATGGTTGAAAAACGCTCACGCTTTATAGCAACTGTAAAGCCTGTTAAAAGCGAGGAGGAGGCCCTTGAATTTTTAGCCTCGCTTCGCCAGAAATATTGGGATGCCAAACACAATGTTTATGCGTATATTATCCGTGAAAACAATATTCAGCGTTACAGTGATGACGGCGAACCTGCCGGAACGGCGGGCGTACCTGTTCTTGACTATTTAAAGAAACAGGATTTACACGATTTGATAGTTGTTGTAACAAGATATTTCGGCGGAATTCTTCTCGGAACGGGCGGACTTGTCCGTGCCTATTCAAAATCCGCAAAGCTTGGAGTTGAAGCCGCCGGTATGCTTGAAATGCTCAGGTGTACTTCGGTTACTGTCGAATGTGACTACACACTTCTTGGAATTATTCAGAATGAAATTTCAAAATTTGACCTTATAAAGGAAGAAATAATTTATACCGATAAGGTTAAAATACCTTTGTACATTCCAAGCGAAAATACGGAGGCATTTATCAAGAAAATAACATCCGCAACAAATGCAAGTGCAAAAATAACTGTAGGCGATACTGCATTCAAAGGCAGAACCCTGCTTATTTCCGAATAATAACCGCATCGCTTCATCTAAGGAGGATATTTGATGAACAAAAAAATTATGATAGCATCCGATATACATGGATCGGCTTATTACTGCAAAAAAATGATAGATATTTATAAAAACGAAAATTGTAACCGTCTTATACTGCTTGGAGATTTACTTTATCACGGCCCGAGAAATGATTTACCAAAAGATTATAATCCAAAGTCGGTAATCTCCATGCTTAATGAAATTTCAGATGAAATTATATGCGTAAGAGGCAACTGTGACAGTGAGGTTGACCAAATGGTTCTTAGCTTTCCGATAATGGCGGAATACGCACTTTTGTTTATTGATGACAAGACCTTGTTTTTAACTCACGGTCACAAATTCAATCCGAATAATCTGCCAAGTCTTAAAAAGGGAGATATACTTTTTAACGGACATACTCATATCCCCGAAAT
>CAMCUJ010000053.1 GCA_945878965.1 uncultured Clostridia bacterium | reverse complement strand
AGGCAGAGGCTCTCAGAAAACAGCTGCCTAATACTTATTTCCTTGTTCCGGGCTACGGAGCACAGGGCGGAGCCGCTAAAGACGTTGCAAAGAGCTTTAATAAGGACGGTCTTGGTGCTATAGTTAATGCCTCACGTTCTATTATGTGTGCATATAAAAAGAATGGTGGAACGCTTCAAGAGGCTGCCCGAAATGAAGCTATCAGAATGAGAGATGATATAGCTTCCGCACTGTAGGCACTTAATAATTTTAGATATTTCAGCTTATTAAAATTGATAAAGGTGATTTGAAATGGAATTTACATTAGTATATAAAAAAGAGATTATAAAAAATGTATTTGATTTTGTAATCGATGCACCCGAAATTGCGGAAAAAGCAAAACCGGGACAGTTTATTCACGTTCTTTGCGGCGGCAGAAGCTATTTAAGACGGCCGATAAGTATATGTGACGTTATGGACAAAAAGCTTGTAAGATTTATATTTGAGGTTCGTGGTGAGGGTACAAAGTCACTTTCAAATTTAAACAAAGGTGATAAAATAGACGTTCTCGGACCTCTTGGAAACGGATTTTCTAAGGATATTGCAGAAGACGGAGAAATTCTGCTTATAGGAGGAGGAATAGGTGTATTTCCGCTTCTTAATCTTGCAAAGGAATTTAATAAAACAACAACTGCGATTTTAGGCTTCAGAACCGAATCTGCAATTACTATTACATCGGATTTTGTTAAGACAACAAAAAATTTATTTATTACAACCGAAGACGGCAGTGTTGGCTGTAAAGGCTTTGTAACCGATGTACTTAACAGAATGGTTTCGGAAAAGAAAATAGGTGCAATATTTACTTGCGGACCTAAGCCTATGATGAAAGCCGTTGCGGAAATTGCAAATGCAAATAATATCCCGTGTGAGGTTTCAATGGAGGAGAGAATGGGCTGCGGCGTTGGTGCTTGTGTAACCTGTACCTGCAATGTAAACGGTAAAAAAGCCAGAGTTTGCAAGGACGGACCTGTATTTAATGCAAAGGATGTGAATTTTGATGACTAAGCCTAATATGAGTGTTGAAATTGCCGGAGTAAAATGGAATAACCCTGTTACAACTGCTTCGGGAACCTTCGGATTTGGTAAAGAATATGCTGAATACTTTGATTTAGGAGAGCTTGGTGCTGTATGCTTAAAATCACTTTCGGCGGTTCCAAGACTTGGAAATCCATCTCCGAGAATTGCGGAAACAAATTACGGAATTTTAAACAGCGTCGGACTTCAAAATCCAGGAGCTGAGTATTTCCTTGAAAATGAGCTTGAAGAGATTAGAAAATACGATACAAAAATTATTGCAAATATCTGCGGTTCAACTGTTGAGGATTATATAGCGGTTACTAAAATTCTACAGGATAAGGTTGATATGCTGGAGCTTAATATCTCATGTCCGAATGTAAAAGAAGGCGGTATGGCTTTTGGCACTAACAAGGATATGGTATATGATATTACAAGTCGTGTAAAGGAGGCGGCAAAAGTTCCGCTTATAGTTAAGCTGTCGCCTAACGTTACGGATATAGCAGAAATTGCCGCCTCAGCAGAAAGCGGAGGTGCAGATGCACTTTCTCTTATAAATACGCTTCTTGGTATGAGAATTGATATAAAAACAAGACGACCTATTCTTAAAAATAATATGGGCGGATTATCGGGTCCTGCCGTAAAGCCTGTGGCTGTAAGAATGGTTTATCAAGTAAGACAGGCAGTAAAGCTTCCTATTATCGGTATGGGCGGCATTTCAACAAGTGATGATGCTATTGAATTTATGATGGCGGGTGCTAATGCGGTTGCCGTTGGTACTGCCGGATTTGTTGACCCTTATGCGTGGGTTAATGTCAAGAACGGAATAGAACAATTCCTTATCGAAAATAATATTTCGGACGTAAATGATATTGTTGGTACGGTTGAGCTTAATTAAATTTGTACTTATTCAAAAACGGAAAGGAGTATGCCGGTATAGCTATAAGTATCGGTAATTACTATGGCAAATAATGATAATATTCATGACGGACACAGAAAAAGATTAAATGAAAAAGCCGAGATGTTTGGCATGGAATTTTTGCCTGAACACGAACAATTAGAAAAAATTTTGTTCTGTATTATTCCCAGAGGGAATACCAATCCAATAGCTCACGAATTGCTTGACAAATTCGGAACAATTTCTGCCGTTCTTATGGCATCACCGAAAGAACTTCAGGAAGTAAAGGGAGTAGGTGCGAGAACTGCACAGTTTTTATCGGATCTTCCCGATATGCTTGGAATTGTAGAACGCAGTCTTAAAAAAAGCCGTACAAAGCTAAGTACAACCGAGGATATTGGTGCATTTGCATCATCTCTCTTTTACGGTAAGCTTTATGAAACCGTTTACATAATATTTTTAGATTATAAAGATGGTCTTATCAGATTTGAAAAAATGTCCGAAGGAACCACAAATTCTTCATCTCTTTATATAAGACGAGTTTTGGATTCGGCATTAAAAAATAAAGCAACTTCGGTTATTTTAGCACATAATCACCCATCAGGTGACTGCCGACCTTCGGAGAATGATGATAAAATAACTAAATCTCTCGGAAAAGCATTGGAACAGATTAATATAAAATTAAAAGACCATATAATTGTCGGCACAGATGAGTTTTACAGCTATAATGCTTCGTTAAATTCCGGATTTGGAGTTTTCGGATTTGAAATGAACTTTTATGAAAAATTAAAAGAGAACAGCTTAAAAAAAGAGAATAAGTAGCAAAAAATCGTAGCTTTTGATATCTGCTCAAGTTACGGTTAATTGTGCTTTAAAATTTAAATTCAGCTAAATTAGAATATCGGTATTGCCAAAATAGTTGATTTATGATATACTTTAATGTATGCTTGAATTTTCAGTATTCAAATCAAACACTTTATCATAATACATAAACCGATTATCACGGCAGAGAAAGCGAGGAAAAACAATGGCAAGGGAATTGTCGAAAACTTATGAGCCTGAACAGGTTGAAGATAGATTATATAAATGGTGGGTTGAAAGCGGTTTCTTTCATGCGGAAGTAGATGAAACAAAAGAACCGTTTACCATTGTAATACCACCTCCGAATGTAACAGGTCAGCTTCACATGGGACATGCTCTTGATGAAACACTTCAGGATATTTTAATCCGATATAAGAGAATGCAGGGTTATAATGCACTTTGGATTCCGGGTACCGATCATGCCGGAATCGCAACTCAGATTAAGGTTGAAGAAGCCTTAAGAGAAAACGAAGGACTTACACGTTATGATTTAGGACGTGAAAAATTCCTTGAAAGAGTATGGGACTGGAAGAATAAGTACGGTTCAAGAATTATTAATCAGCTTAAGAAAATAGGTTCATCATGCGATTGGGACAGAGAACGCTTTACAATGGACGAAGGCTGCTCAAAAGCTGTTAAAGAGGTATTTGTAAATCTTTATAATAAGGGTCTTATTTATCAAGGCTCAAGAATTATAAACTGGTGTCCGAACTGTATAACAGCACTTTCCGATGCAGAGGTAGAGCATGCTGAGCAGGCAGGTCATTTCTGGCATATTAAGTATCCCGTAAAGGACAGTGACGAGTTTGTTATAATCGCAAAAACAAGACCTGAGACCTTACTTGGTGATACAGCTGTTGCAGTTAATCCGGAGGATGAAAGATATAAGGAGTTGGTAGGAAAGACGCTTATACTTCCGCTTGTAAACAGAGAAATTCCTGTAATTGCCGATGAATATGTTGACAAGGAATTCGGAACAGGCTGCGTAAAAATTACACCTGCTCATGACCCTAATGACTTTGAAGTCGGTATGAGACATAATCTTGAGCAGATAAAGATTATGAATGATGACGCAACCATTAACAGTCTTGGCGGAAAATATGAAGGAATGGATCGTTATGATGCACGACGTGCAATTGTTAAGGATTTAGACGAGCTTGGACTTCTTGTAAAGGTAGAAGATCACAGCCATAATGTAGGACAGTGTTACCGCTGCGGAACTACAGTTGAGCCTATAATTTCAAAGCAGTGGTTTGTAAAGATGGCACCTTTGGCTCAGCCTGCAATTGACGCTGTTAAAGACGGAAGAACAGAATTCATTCCTAAACATTTTGAAAAGGTTTATTTCCACTGGCTTGAAAATATTCGTGACTGGTGTATATCACGTCAGCTATGGTGGGGACACAGAATACCGGCATTTTACTGTAATGACTGCGGCGAAATGGTTGTATCAAAAGAGGACAGCGTTTGCTGCCCTAAGTGCGGTAAAGCTATGGAGCAGGATCCGGATACTCTTGATACATGGTTCTCATCTGCTCTATGGCCGTTTTCTACTTTGGGTTGGCCTGATAAGACTAAGGAGCTTGATTATTTCTATCCTACAAGTACACTTGTAACCGGATATGATATTATACCATTCTGGGTAATGAGAATGATGTTCTCGGGTCTTGAGCATATGAACGAAGTACCGTTTAAGCATGTATTTATACATGGTCTTGTTCGTGACAGCCAGGGAAGAAAAATGAGTAAATCGCTCGGAAACGGTATTGACCCTCTTGAAATTATTAAGGATTATGGTGCAGACGCTTTAAGATTTACTCTTGCAACAGGTAATGCTCCGGGAAATGATATGCGTTTTTATATTGAACGTGTTGAGGCAAGCAGAAACTTCGCAAATAAGATTTGGAATGCTTCACGTTTCGTTTTGATGAACTTAAATATAGAGAAAAATGAACTTCCCGATGCATCTAAGCTTCAGCTTGAGGATAAATGGATACTTCACCGCTATAATGAGCTGGTTAAGGCTGTCACCGATAACCTTGACAAATATGAGCTTGGAATTGCCGTTCAGAAGCTGTATGACTTTATCTGGGATGAATTCTGTGATTGGTATATCGAATTTGTAAAGCCGAGATTCTTTGCCGAAGGCGAAAGCAACGAAACAGCTCAGCAAGTGCTTACTTATGTTTTATCTAATACACTTAAGCTGCTTCATCCGTTTATGCCGTTCATTACCGAGGAAATATGGCAGAACCTTCCTCACGAAGGCGTCAGCATTACAATTTCAGCATTTCCTAAATATAATGAAAGTTTAATTAATCTTGAAGCTGAAAAGGAAATCGCTCTTATAATGGATGCTATAAAGGGAATACGTAACATAAGAAATGAAATGAATGTTCCGCCGTCTAAAAAGACAAAGCTTTTCGTTGTTACAGACAACAAGAAAACATTTGAGGACGGAATTCCATTCTTTATAAAGCTTGCAGGAGCATCTGAGGTTGAAATAAAATCCGATAAGAGCGGAATAGAGGACAATGCTATAGCCGTTGTAGTTTCAACTGCGGAGCTGTTTATGCCTCTTGGTGACCTTGTTGACAAAGAAAAAGAGCTTGAAAGACTTGAAAAAGAGAAAAAACGCTTAGAGGGCGAGATTAAGCGTGTTGAAGGCAAACTTTCAAATAAAGGCTTTGTAGATAAAGCACCGGCAAACGTTGTTGAGGAAGAACGACAAAAGGGTGAAAAATATAAAGAAATGCTTGATAAGGTTATTGAAAGCATAAATTCGGTTAAAAATATTTAATTTAGTTAATTGTTACCGCAGAAATTTATATAGTTTCTGCGGTACATTCCGATTTTTGTTAAATTTCTGTTTGATAAATAAACATTTAAACAAAGTTTTTCAGAAATATTACTAAAAGACTTGAAAAAAAAAGTTTTTTGGGTTATAATAATATAGCAAGTTAGATTATGAATATGAAAGAAGTGGATTTATAAATGGCAAGAGTAACAAAAGATACTATTATTTTAGACGTACTAAGAATAGACCCTGATACTGCACAGTTTTTCTTTGAGATAGGAATGCACTGTCTCGGCTGTCCGTCTGCAAGCGGAGAAAGCATTGAAAATGCTTGCTTGGTTCATGGAACCGACTGTGATGAATTAGTAAATAAGATTAATAATTTTTTAGATTCAAAAAATTCTTAATTAATTTTGCTTAAACTATTGACAAAACGTCAGCAATTATGTATAATAGTTGCTGATGTTTTAAATAATTTTTAATTTAATAGGGAATTGTGTTCCTGTTAAATAAATTAAAACTAATGTGGGCGCATAGCTCAGCTGGGAGAGCATCTGCCTTACAAGCAGAGGGTCACAGGTTCGAGCCCTGTTGTGCCCACCATACTTTTTATTTATATTAATTTTACAAAGGATTATTTGCTATGAAAATAGATATTACATCAATTTTATATGAAGAAGGAAAGAGTATAGATATTGATAAAGAGCTTGATTTTTCGGATATTGAATTTGATGGTGTTAAATTAAGTACTCCTGTAAGGTTAGTAGGAAAGCTTTTTAATATAGGCGGCTGTATTGAGTTTAATTCAAATGCTTCGTTTGAAATTTCATATTTATGTGACAGATGTCTTTCGGAAAGCACAAAGATTTTAAGTTTTGATATTTCCGAACGATTTAAAAAAACTTTGGATTTAGCCGATGACCAAAACCCGGATATAATATGTTTTTCGGGCAATGAGATTGATATTTCCGAGGTTCTTATAAATAACATATTTATGAATATTCCTTCAAAGCTTTTATGCTGTGAAGAATGCAAAGGTCTATGTCCCGTATGCGGAAAAAATCTTAATGAGGGCGAATGTAATTGTGACACAAGAACTTCAGACCCGCGTTTTGATGTTTTGGACAATTTTTTTAAGTAATTATATTTAATTTTAAAGTAAAATATGCAAAGTTAAATCTTTGTTTTAATATTTAATTTGTTTAGAGAGAGGTGTATAAAATATGGCAGTTCCAAAGAGAAAAACTTCTAAAGCAAGACGTGATAAAAGACGTGCAAACTGGAAATTAGCTATTCCGGGTATGGTAGCTTGCCCTCAGTGCGGTGAGTTCAAAATGCCTCACAGAGTTTGTAAGGCTTGCGGTACTTATAAGAATACTGAAGTTTTAAACGTTGAAGCGTAATTGAATTTTATATACTTTAATCTGTTTCTAAAGATTAAACTGTGCAGGCTTTGTTTTTCAAAGCTTGCACAATGGTATATATTTAATTCATAAAAGTTCTGTATTACTTAATTGCACCTTAAAGGTGCTTTTTTAACTTATAATTAATCAATGTCTAAACACTTATATAATAAGAATAAGCATCATAAGGGCAAAGCCCTTATTAAAATACGATATACATAATTGCACAAAATAAAAGTTTTGTGCAATTAGATGGAGGCAAAATGTATACATCTGAATTAGTACCTGAGCCGTTGTTATCATTTTTAAAGTATTCACAAGGCATACTTGGTAAATCTCCGAATACTGTTAACGAATATTTTTATGATATACGTACATTTTATAGATTTTTAAAAATACATTATAATTTAGCTGATAAAAATTCCGAGTTTGAGAAAATTGATATTTCGGATTTTGATTTAGAGTACGTTAAAAAAATCACGCTTAATGATATTTATGAATTTATATATTTTTTAAGCCGTGAAAAAAACAACAGCTCTGCGACAATTGCAAGAAAAACCGCATCGCTGCGTTCATATTTTAAGTATTTGTACAGCAAATCAAAAATAATTGATTCAAATCCGATCGCAGAGCTTGACAACGTTAAGCTTAAAAAACAGCTCCCCAAGTATTTTTCAATTGATGAAAGTATTCAGCTTCTTGAGTCTGTAGACGGCAGAAATTTTGAGCGTGATTATTGTATTATTACCTTATTTTTAAACTGCGGAATGCGTCTTTCCGAACTCGTAAGTATTGATATTACCGACATCAGAGGCGACGTTATAACGATTACGGGAAAAGGTAACAAAGAACGCACCATATACTTAAACGATGCCTGTATTTCGGCACTTAACGATTATCTTAAAATAAGGAACTCGATTTCTGCGGAAGCATCAAGTAAAAATGCTTTATTTCTGTCCTCCAGAAATAAACGCATCAGCCGCAGAACCGTTCAGTACTTAGTTGAAAAATATGTAAGCAAAATCGGTCTTGACAGGCATAAATATACAACTCACAAGCTCAGGCATACTGCGGCTACATTAATGTATCAATCGGGAGTTGATATCAGAGCCCTTCAGGAAATCTT
>CAMCUJ010000052.1 GCA_945878965.1 uncultured Clostridia bacterium | reverse complement strand
GCTGATTAATGCATAAGGTTATAGCTTGGAAGTGAAAAGCTAATACGTGATTAAATAATTTTATAAATATGTGTAAAATATTAAATAATAAATTGACAAAACACTTCGATATATACTATAATATATAATAGACTATTGTGAATATCTATGACAGAGAGATTACGGACTTTGTATATAATGTGGAGGTAAGATATAAATGGGAAGATTATTCGGAACTGACGGAGTAAGAGGCATTGCAAACAGCGAACTTACGCCGGAGCTTGCATATAAGATAGGAAGAGCGGGTGCATATGTTTTAACTTGCGAAACACAGCATAAGGCAAGAATTCTTGTCGGAAAGGATACACGAATTTCGGGCGGAATTTTAGAAAGTGCTTTAATTGCCGGAATTTGCAGCGTCGGTGCTGAGGCGGTTGTAGCCGGAGTTATTCCTACTCCTGCAATTGCGTATCTTGTAAGGCACGAGAATTTTGACAGCGGTGTAATGATTTCAGCTTCACATAACCCGTTTGAGCATAACGGTATAAAGTTTTTTAATAACGAGGGTTATAAATTAAGTGACGAGATTGAAAACAGAATAGAGGCAATAATTCTTGACAACAGTGAAGAAATTGAAAGTCCTACCCACGATAAAATAGGTCATATTACTTATGATAATTTACTTTGCGATAAATATATTGATTTTGCGGTTTCCACATCAGAGGTTAAATTTGACGGCTTGAAAATTGCAATCGATTGTGCAAACGGAGCTTCGTCAATGACAGCAGAAAAGGCGCTTAAAAAGCTTGGTGCTGAGGTTTTTGTAATAAATAATAAACCAAACGGAATTAATATTAATGATAACTGCGGTTCAACACATATCGAGGGACTTCAGAAATATGTAAAGGAAGTCGGTGCTGATATTGGACTTGCATTTGACGGAGATGCTGACAGAGTTCTTGCGGTTGATGAAAACGGCGGATTTGTAGACGGCGATAAAATTATGGCGGTTTGCGGTCTTGAGCTTAAAAAACAGGGCAGACTTGCTAAGAATACAATAGTTGCAACCGTTATGAGCAATCTCGGATTTTTCGTTATGGGCAAGGAACAGGGCGTTGAAATTTTAAGAACAAAGGTTGGCGACAGATACGTTCTTGAGGAGAT
Source organism: uncultured Clostridia bacterium (assembly GCA_945878965.1). Classification (GTDB taxonomy): domain Bacteria; phylum Bacillota; class Clostridia; order Monoglobales; family Monoglobaceae; genus CAMCUJ01. Next base: position 7,042 of record CAMCUJ010000052.1, on the reverse strand, counting down.
GCTAAAGGGCGGATATACTATCGGCGGTGAGCAGTCGGGTCATGTAATTCTGCTTGAAAACAACACTACCGGCGATGGTCTTGTAACCGGAATACAGCTTGCGGGTGTGGTTAAAAAGAGCGGTAAAACTCTTTCTGATTTAGCTTCGGTTATGCAGGTTTATCCTCAGGTTCTTGTAAATGCTAAGGTTAAGAACGAATTTAAAAATTCGTATATGGAAAATGAAGATATAAAGGCTGCGGTTGAGGAAATCGAAAATGAATTTAAGGACAGTGGCAGAGTTCTTATAAGACCGTCAGGTACTGAGCCTTTGGTTCGTGTTATGATTGAAGGCAAGGATGAAGAATTAATCCGTGAAAAGGCTCAGAAGCTTGCGGACCTTATTGAAAACAAATTAAACTAATGCGTAAAACGTGATGGCAGATATTATTGCCAATACAGAAATAAAAAGATTAAAGAGAGGCTATTAATTATGAAACTCGGAATTGTCGGACTTCCTAATGTAGGAAAAAGTACTTTATTTAATGCAATAACACAGGCAGGAGCAGAATCGGCTAATTACCCGTTCTGTACAATTGAACCTAATGTCGGAACTGTTGCGGTTCCCGATGAACGTCTTGATAAGCTTAAGGAGATGTATGACCCCGAAAAGGTAACACCTGCGGTTATTGAATTCGTTGATATTGCAGGTCTTGTTAAGGGCGCAAGCAAGGGCGAAGGTCTTGGAAACAAGTTTTTATCCAATATCCGCGAGGTTGACGCTATAGTTCATGTTGTACGTGCGTTTGATGATTCAAATATTGTTCACGTTGACGGCTCGATTGACCCTATGCGTGATATTGAAACAATTAATCTTGAGCTAATACTTTCAGATCTTGAAATATTAAACCGAAGAATTGATAAAACTAAGAAAAGCTTAAAATCAGGCGATAAGAAATTTCAAGTGGAGCTTGATTTCTTTGAAATGGTTAAATCTAAGCTTGAAGAGGGACTTACTGCCCGTGCGATTGGTTTTGATGAAGAACAGCTTGAAATGCTTTCCGATGTTTCGCTTCTTACATTAAAGCCGGTAATTTATGCGGCAAATGTTGCAGAGGATGACTATGCCAAGGGTGACAATGAATATATAAGAAAAATCAAGGAGTTTGCCGCAACCGAAAATTCAGAGGTAATGGTTATTTCTGCGAAAATCGAAGAGGAAATTGCAGAGCTTGACAAAGAGGAAAAAGAGATGTTTTTATCCGAGCTTGGAGCTGATGAGTCGGGTCTTGATAAGCTTATAAAGGCAAGCTATAAGCTGCTTGGACTTATAAGTTACTTAACCGCCGGAAAGCCGGAGGTTCGTGCGTGGACTATAACAAAGGGAACAAAGGCTCCGCAGGCGGCAGGAAAAATTCATACGGATTTTGAACGTGGATTTATCCGTGCCGAGGTCGTTGCATATTCCGATTTAATGGAGTGCGGCAGTATGAATGCGGCAAAAGAAAAGGGTCTTGTCCGAAGCGAGGGTAAAGAGTATGTTGTAAAAGACGGCGATATCATTCTTTTCAGATTTAATGTGTAAAATATTATTGTTAAATTAAAAAATATTTAATTTGGATTGGTATTGATATTAATTCTCTTAATTGAATTTATCAATTCGCAAAACGTTATGAAAGGCGGAAGGGTTTATGGATTTTTTAGATAATGTTAAAAAGATAGTAACAGATACTGCACAGACAGCGGTAAAAAAATCAGGGGAAATTCTTGAGTCAACTAAAATTAAATACAGCATTTTCGACCTTAAAAACGATATTGATATAATATACCGTGAAATCGGTGAAGAAATTTATGATAAGTTTGAAAACGAAAGTGATGTTTTTGACAGCGTTAATCAAAAATGTGAGTTAATTCGTGAAAAAAAGAAGATGATTGCTAAGCTTGAAATGGAGATTGCTGACATCAAAAATACGATTAAATGCGGAAATTGTGAAAATATATGCCAAAAACAGATGGATTTTTGTCCAAAATGTGGAAATAAACTTCATAATGACGGAGATGACAGCTCTGATAAGGTATTTGAGGCTGAGGTGGTTGAGTAATTATGCTTTTGGTTTTGGTAAACACATCGGGAGGTAAAGAAATACTAAAGCAGCTTGAGGGAAGCTCGATAGATTTTATTACTATGCTTCCGAGCGTTTATGACGCGGGACTTTTCGGAATTGGTGATGCCTTGACGGGGAGTCTTAAGGACGGCAGAATACGCAGGGTTTTGGCGGAAAACAAGATAAATGCTGTTATAGACGCACTCAATGAGAATGAAGCTGAGGCGTCATTTACAGTAAGCCGTATTTGCAGTGAAAATAAAATTCCTCTTTTAAAGTATCTTCCATTTGAGGCGGACTACAGCGAATATGATAATGTGAAGATTCTTGATAATGTCGGTGAGGCAGCGGATATTCTTAACAGTGATGATAAAAGAACGTTGATGTTTGGCAGTGCAGAAAAGATTAAGGATATAGCCGAGTGGGTTTTGGATAAAAGAAAGCTTTATACGGCGGTTCTTAAGGGCAGTGAAATGGATATTGATTTTTCGGTAGAAAGCAGTATTCCGTTTGCCAATATAATTCCGTCGGGCAGTATTGAGGGTGCTTCCGACATTTCAAGCCTTGCTGAGCGTTACAAAATTACACGCTTTGTTTGCTATGAGAATATTTCCGTTTTAAATAAGCTTACTATTGCGAAAAGCATCGGCGCTGAGGTTTTAATGATTAAAAAGCCGAAGCCTGAATATTATACGCCGTTTGATACTGCGGATAAAATAGTTATTGAAGCAAAGCGGATTGAGGAAGAAGTTAAGCGGCAGGAAGAAGAGGAACGTCTTAAGGCTTTAAAGAAGCAGGAACAGAGTACGGCTGATGAAAACTCAGTTAGACCTGAGAAAACCGAAAATAATTCTTCTGAAGCTGCAAAGCAGGAAGCTCAAAGCGGACAAAACACTCAAAACACTCAAAACGTTCAAAGTCCGCAGAGTGACTTAGAAAAAGCGGATGACAGAGAAATTAAGACGGATTTGGGCGATGAAACGAAAGCTTATGAGTCAAAAAATGATTCTACAGCGGTATCAGCGGCTGAAATGAAAGGACTTTTATCAAAGGATAGCGTAGTGAAAATTAGTATTAACTCTGAAAGTTCGGAAGAAAATTCAGAGATTGAGGAAAAGGATTCCGACAATACTTTTGGTGTACCGAAGTCAAAGGTAGTTAATGATGACGGCACTGTTAATATGAGTGAATTTGTGAAGTATGTAAAGCAGGAGCTTGACATTGAATAGAGAAAGCTCGGATAATTAATAATTACATAGAGAATAGAATACAGGATTATGGAGAAGAAAAATGCTTGAATTATATTTATTTCGGCACGGTCAGACTGACAGTAATATAGCAATGAGGTTTTTGGGAGCGACGGACATACCGCTTAATGAGGTTGGAATTTCGCAGGCAAAGGCGGCGGTATTTAATGATATTAAGTTTGACGCAATATATGCGAGTCCGCTTACAAGAACTATGCAGACGGCTAAAATTCTGAATGAAAATCAGGGCCTTGAGATTATAAAGCTTGATGACATAAAGGAGAGGAATTTTGGCTGTTTTGACAATTTAATTGTTGAGGAAATGAAAGAGCTGAATATAGAGGAATATGATGCGTGGCAGGCTGACTATGAAAATTACAGGATAAGTGACGGTGAGAGTGCCGCTGATGTTTTAGAGAGAATAAGCCGTGCCATGGAAAAGATAATTGATAACCATAAATCGGCGGTAGAGGGAGCTAAGGATGAAAGGGTTCTTATTGTTTCGCATCTTAATGCGATAAGGTTTATGCTTTCGGCAGTTTTTGGGTTCAGCTTTCAGCAGAGTCGGAGTTTTGATATTAAGAATACGGCATATGTGAAGCTTCAGATAACTGAGAACCGCAGAGTGATTATTTTTTCCCGCGCTGACTTGTAATATCGGCAAACATTTCATAATTCATAATTTGAAGAGGTGTTTTGATGAAAACAATAAAAATTGCAATAGACGGACCGGCAGGAGCCGGAAAGAGTACAATTTCAAAAATTGTTTCAAAGAAGCTTAATTATATTTATATAGATACCGGAGCCATGTACAGAGCAGTTGCACTCTATGCAATCAGAAAGGGCGTTAATACCAAAAACGCTGATGAGGTTTCGGATGTCTTGGACGAGATAGATATAAATATTGACTATAAAAACGATGCTCAGCAGATATTTTTAAACGGAGAAAATGTAAGCGATATGATAAGAACTCCCGAGGTTTCCGTCGGTGCGTCCGATGTTGCGGTTATTACCAATGTAAGACTTAAGCTTGTGGAGCTTCAGAGAAAGCTTGCGGAAACTAAAAACGTAATAATGGACGGCAGAGATATAGGAACCTATGTTCTTCCAAATGCTGATGTAAAGATTTTTCTTACGGCAACGTGTGACGAGCGTGCAAGACGCAGATATGAGGAGCTTCTCCAAAAAGGTGTTAATTGTACTTTTGATGAGGTTAAAAGCGATATGCAGTACCGTGATAAAAACGATTCCGAACGTGAATTTGCACCGCTTAAGGCGGCGGATGATGCCGTAGTTGTGGATACAACCGGTTTTTCGCAGGATGAGTCGGTTAAGCTTATAACAGAAACTATAAATAAGAGGCTGGGAAAATGAGTTTATATTCTTTTGGAAAAGTAGTTTGCAATGCAATTTTCAGAACTATATTCAAAATTAAAGTGGAGGGTCTTGAAAATATTCCGGATGACAAAAACTTTGTTGTTGTTTGTAATCATAAAAGTAATTTCGACCCACCTGTTTTGGGAATAGCTCTTCCGGTAAAGCTTAATTATATGGCAAAGGAAGAGCTTTTCAAAAATAAATTTTTAGGCGGTCTTTTCCGAAAGCTCGGCGCCTTTCCGATAAAGAGAGGTGCCAAAGATGTAACCGCCATAAAAACAGCACTTAAGATTTTAAAAAGCGGTGAGGTTGTTGCAATGTTTCCGGAGGGCGGCCGCTCTAAGGTTAAAGGAATGCTGAGAAAAGGTAAACAGGGAGCGGCACTCCTTGCTTCGCGTGCCGGAGTCGGAATACTTCCGGTCGGAATTTTCGGTGAATATAAATTCAGAGGCAGACTTAATATAACTGTCGGAAAATTTATAACTCCGGATGAATTGTGCTTTGAAAAGGATGAGGCAGAGCATTATCAGAAATTCACAGATGATGTTATAATGCCTACTATTGCCAAGCTTGCGGGGTTGAAGATTTATGAAAATAACAGTTGCAGATAAAGCAGGTTTTTGTTTTGGTGTTGACAGAGCGGTAAAAATAGCGTATAATAGAAAGGACAGCGATAGAATTACTTATACCTATGGAATGCTTATCCATAATCGTGATGTGACAGAAGATTTGGAAAAGCATAATGTATTCTGTATAGAGGAAATAGAAAAAATTCCAAGCGGCAGCGATGTTATAATACGTGCTCACGGAATTTCCAAGGCGGAATATGAATTCTTAATGGAAAGAGATATTAATATTATAGACGCCACCTGTCCATATGTAAAGAAAATTCACCGTATAGTTGAGGAAGAATTTAAAATGGGCAGGCAGATTATAATTGTCGGTGATGAGAACCATCCTGAGGTTAAAGGGATTAACGGCTGGTGTGAAAACACGGCGGTTATAATTTCGAGTGACGAGGATATGGAAAAAATTCTTTCGCTTTATAAGGAAAAAGAGGTTAGTGTTGTTGCACAAACGACGCTCAGGAAAGAAAAGTTTAAAAAAATTCAAGAAAATTTAAAAAAACATTTTACAAATCTCAATTTTTTTGATACAATATGTATTGCAACCGAAGAACGTCAGAGGTCTGCGAGGGAGCTTGCGGAAAAATCTGATATTATGTTTGTAATCGGCGGCAGAAACAGCTCTAACACGGAAAAGCTTTATGAGATATGTAAAGTAAGCTGCGCTGAGGCGTTTAAGATAGAGAATGCCGCAGAGCTTAAGAATTATGTAAATATATTAAAACAAAATATAAATAAAAAAGTAGGCATTACCGCCGGAGCATCAACTCCGGAATGGGTAATCAAGGAGGCAAAATTACACATGGCGGACATTACAAATGAAATGAACTTTGAAGAGGCTTTAGAGAAAACATTAAAGCCGCTAAACACAGGCGATATCATAAAGGGTGTTGTTATAGACGTAACACCTACAGAGGTAAGAGTTGATATTGGGAATAAGTATGACGGTGTTATTCCTGTATCTGAGCTTACAAATGATACTACAGTTGATCCAAAGGATATATTAAGCGTTGGTGATGAGGTAGATGTATTTGTAATTTTAGTAAGCGACAGAGATGGAGTTGTTACACTTTCAAAGAAGAAGATAGATGCTGAAAAGGGTCTAAGAGATCTTGAGGCAGATTTTGAAAATAAGACAGTTCTAAACGGCAGAATAGTAGAGCTTGTAAAGGGCGGAGTAGTAACAATTGCAAAGGGAGTAAGAGTATTTATTCCGGCATCAGAGGCTGCAGAGCGTTACATTGATGATTTAGGAACACTTCTTAATACAGAGGTTTCTTTCAGAATTATAAAGATGGATAAGGACAGACGAGGCAGAGTAAGAGTTGTAGGTTCTATAAAAGAGGTTGCAAAGGAAATAAGCGAGAAGAAGGCTGCTGAGTTCTGGGCAAGTGCAGAGGTTGGCAAGAAGTACACAGGAACAGTTAAGTCGCTTACAAGCTTTGGTGCATTCGTTGACCTTGGCGGAGTTGACGGACTTATCCACATTTCAGAGCTTTCAAATGTAAGAATAAAGCACCCGTCAGAGGTTGTTAAGGTTGGAGATACTCTTGAGGTTTATATCAAGGAGCTTAACAAGGAAGAGAACAGAATTTCTCTTGTAAAGGAGCTTAAGGAGCAGAAGGCTGCTGAGTTCTGGGCAAGTGCAGAGGTTGGCAAGAAGTACACAGGAATAGTTAAGTCGCTTACAAGCTTCGGCGCATTCGTT
>CAMCUJ010000051.1 GCA_945878965.1 uncultured Clostridia bacterium | reverse complement strand
TTATATAATACTTATTTCAATATGTATCTTATATAATAACAGAAATTCATCAATAATTCAACACTTAAAAACTTACAAAATTATTACAAGTTTTTTTCATAACCCAAAATCCACAAAATATATGATTGAATTTTAAAGTTATCCACAAAATATGCTTTTGTAAAGTTTATAAAAGTTTTTTAAAAAATTTTGTGAAAAATAACCTAACAAAAGTATTGACAAAGCGGAGGGTAATATGTTAAAATATAAAATATGTTTTGCGTATAACTAAATATACAATTAAAATTATAGAAATTATAACGCAAGCCGTATCTGTATCTTCTATAGAACGCAGAACATCTTGCAGCGTATGTAATATTGATTGATATTGTAGTATGCCAAATAACGAGGGGCAACCCTTATTAAATAAAAAAAAGACTTATACATCGAACAGGAGGGAAAATAAATGCTTAGAACATATCAGCCTAAGAAAAGACACAGAGCTAAGGAACACGGCTTCAGAAAAAGAATGTCAACAAAGAGTGGTCGTAAAGTTTTAGCAGCGAGAAGACTCAAGGGCAGAAAGAGATTGTCAGCGTAAAGACACCTTTGGGTGTCTTTTTTGACATTTTGGTATTTTTATGAAGGATATTATCTCATTAAATCGAAATACAGATTTTAAAAGGTTATACAGCAGGGGCAAATCATGTCCTATGCCGTCGGTTGTTATATATACAAACCGAAACAGGTCGGGAGAAAGACGGCTTGGAATTACAGTCAGCAAAAAAATCGGAAAAGCAGTTATAAGAAACCGTGCAAAACGCAGACTCCGTGAACTGTATCGTATGAACTGTGAAAATATGAAGGACGGCATTGATATAATTCTTGTTGCACGGGGGAGAACTGCATTTACACCTTTTAACAAACTGAAGAACGACTTTATGCTTGCGGCAGACAAGCTTAATATTTTTAAAGACAATGAAAATACTGCTTATTAAACTTATAAGATTTTATCAAAAATTCATATCGCCGCATAAAGCTCCATGCTGTAGATTTTATCCTACTTGCTCAAGCTATGCGATTTTAGCGATAGAAAAATACGGAGTATTTTTGGGTACGCTAAAAGCTGTATACAGAATTTTAAGATGTAATCCTTTTTCTAAGGGCGGAATTGACTTTCCGTAATTTCATTGTAAAAATTCTGCTTATCGGCTGTTTACCAAAGCTGCTTACTGATTTTTCGTTTTGAAATACACTATTGGAGTTGATATAAAGGTGTCATTTATAATGCGAGTTCTCGGATTAATTCTTGAGATGCTCTATACGTTAGTTCAAAATTACGGTATAAGTATTCTTTTATTTACTATAATAGTAAAGTTAATTCTTTTACCGCTTACAATTAAACAACAGAAATCAATGCTTAAAACACAAAAGCTTCAGCCAATGCTTATGGAGCTTCAGAAAAAATACGGAAACGATAAAGAAAAGCTTAATATGGAAACTATGAAGCTTTATCAGAAATATAAGATAAACCCTATGAGCGGTTGTCTTCCTATGCTAATACAGCTTCCGATTATACTTGCACTTTATTGGGTGGTTAGAAAGCCTATAACTTACATTATGGGCGTTGACGCCTCGGAGATATGGCGAATATTTTTCGCATTTACCGAATGGGCGCAAAACGGCGGTGCAAATATTGTTGCTGAAAATTTAAAAACTATTACTATGGATAGATTTGGCGGCTATGAAATTGAGGTTGCTCAGTATATGCACCAGTTCCCTGAAATATTAAATCATCCATATATTGCAGAGTGGGGTAATCCGCTAAAGGCAATAGACTTTGGTTTTCTTGGTCTTAATCTTGCCGGAACACCTGACCTTGGTGCATTATTCAATCTTTGTTTCGGTAAAATTGACGGACTTAACCTACAGACAATTCTGCTTTGGATAATTCCTGTTTTATCGGGACTTACAACATGGATTTCAACAAAGGTTACAATGGCGTCAACCAACAATAATCAAAATAACGCCGTAAAAACCGACTCAGACGCACCAAATCCGGCAGACTCTATGAAGACAATGAATAAGATAATGCCGTTCTTTACAGCATGGTTTACCTTCTCTGTACCGGCAGCTGTAGGTCTTTACTGGATCGCAAGCAATGTACTGCAGGTATTTCAGCAGCTTGTAATTAACAAAACTATGGGTAAAGAGATAGAAAAAGAGATAGATATTGATACAAAGGGAGTGATAGCTAATGCTAAAAAAGGTAACAAAAAACGCAAAAAGTCTTGATGAAGCACTTGAAGCAGCTGCGGCAGAGCTTGGTGTTTCAAAGGATGAAATTTCACACGAGATAATAAGAGAAACAGGAAAGAACTTCTTTGGAAAATTACTATTCGGTTCGGAGGTTGAAATTTCAGCCTGGATTACAAAAGATGCAGAAAAATTATCGTCAGCTAAAAAACCGGTAAAGACTCAAAATGTTAAAGCCGAGCCTAAAAAAGACGATACAAAGGCTGAGAAAAAAGAGCTTTTGGTTAGTACCGAGCCTAAAAAGAAAGCTGATGAAAACAAACCATTTATTGCTAAGACTGAACCTAAGAATGAGATTAAGGCTGAAAATACAGATGTTAAGTCTGAGCCAAAGAACAGACACGATGAAGAAATTGAAATTCCTACAGATGCGGTTGTTGATGCAAAGGAGTTTTTGAATGAGCTTCTTGCAAAGATGGGAATTAAAGCATCCCTTTACGTTAAGCTTGGAAAAAATTCAATCGATATTGACGTAAGCGGAGAAAAGATGGGACTTCTTATAGGAAAACGAGGCGACACACTTGATGCTGTTCAGTACCTTACAAGTCTTTATGTAAACCGCAATAAGGAACGTTACATAAAAATTAATATTGACACAGAGAACTACCGTTCAAAGCGTGAGGAAACTCTTGTAAGACTTGCACATGGTCTTGAGAGAAGAGTTTTAAGAGAAAAGAAGTCTATCACTCTTGAGCCTATGTCGCCTAATGAACGCCGCATAATTCATGCAGCACTTCAAAGAAACAATAAGATTAAAACCTACAGCATAGGCGATGAGCCTAACCGCAAGGTTGTAGTTGCTTTGAACAAATAATTAATACAAGTATCAAAAATCGTCTTTTATTTAGCAAATGTTAAGTGAAAGACGATTTTTCAATATATTTTAATATGGAGCGCATACAGATATGAGTTATAAATATTTTGAAAACAAGGACTGTGAATTTTATCCCTGCCACAATTCGGAAAACATAAACTGTTTATTCTGTTTTTGTCCGCTGTACTTAATTAAGAACTGCGGCGGGAATTTTAATGTTATAAAAGAAAGTAACGGAAAGGATATAAAGGACTGCAGCAGCTGTCTGATTCCCCATAAAGCCGAAAATTATGATTACATAATTAAAAAGCTGAGTGAGAGGTAATTAAACAAGTAAATACTAATACCTTTTAACATCTAAAAATATATATTTTCATGAACAGTTGTTTGCTGCATTGTTGCAAGTCACAAAAAAACTTCGGCAAGTTTTTTAAAAAAACTTAACCGAAGCCTGTAATGATATATGAAAAAATCGGGTGGGTAATTTTATCGCTTAATCTATGAAGCTTTAACTTCATCTCTTAAGCTTGTTTAAATTATAACATCTCAATGTGTCCTTTTTGTGTTTTTTATATGTAAATTATTTTAATATTTTGTTATCTTAATTCACAATTCATCATACACTTTCCAAAATGTATTGATTTTATTGTACTTGCGTGATAAAATATATATATATTAAATCAAATTCAAAATCAGGAGATTAAGAGCTATGGAAACCTATTCAAATCCAATTCTCAAAGGATTTTATCCCGATCCGTCAATTGTACGTGTAAACAACGATTACTATATGGTAAATTCAACATTTCAGTATTTTCCGGCAATTCCTATTCATCATTCAACCGACCTTGTAAATTGGGAACAGATAGGCTACGGAATTTCCGAAAGTGAATACCTCGATTTAAGTAATATTTCAGATTCCCACGGTATTTGGGCATCTGATATTTCGTACTATAACGGTGAATTTTATATATTCGCCACAATGCGTCTTAATAATCCTGAGCCCGGTACAAAAGCTCCGCTCAGAAAAATTCTTGTTACAAAATCAAAAAATCCCGAAGGTCCTTATTCAAAACCGATAGTTCTTGATATAGACAGCATTGACCCATCTCATTTTGTGGATGACGACGGAACTCATTACTGCATAACCGCCCCGGGAATTACCGTAACAAAGCTTAATTCCGACTGCTCTGAAATAATCGAACCACCCAAGAATGTGTGGAAAGGAACAGGTCTTCGATGTGCGGAAGGTCCGCATATTCTTAAAAAAGACGGTTACTATTATGCAATTTTAGCTGAAGGAGGTACCGGCTATGGGCATCAGATAAGTGTAGGACGTTCAAAAAACTTATACGGTCCTTATGAATCAAGTCCGTACAATCCGGCACTAACTCAAAAAGATGAGAACGCAAGACTTCAGCGCTGCGGTCACGGCGATTTGGTTCAGACCCAAAACGGTGACTGGTGGGCAGTATATCTCTGCGGACGTCCCAACTGCGGCAGCTTCACAACCGTTGGCAGAGAAACCTCGCTTGACTCGGTTACATGGACTGATGACAACTGGTTCATTGTAAACGGTCCAAGTGACACAGCAGCTTGTCCTGATCTTCCTAAATCAAGCTATACTAAGATTTATAAAGATGATTTTGATTCCGAAAGGCTTAATTTTATATGGGAATTTGTCAGAAATCCACACTATGACAAGCTTTCTCTTACCGAAAGAAAAGGCTTTCTTACAATTGAGGGCGGAGAGTTTGACTTAAGCGACATACGCTCATACAATACAATTTTAAGACGTGAAGAAAGCCATAGCTACACTGCCGTTACACGCCTTGAATTTGAGCCTAAATCCGAGTCTGCACAAAGCGGAATTACTTGCTATTACGGAATTAACAACTACATAAAATGCTTTATTACGCTAAGAAATTCAATTCCTGCCGTTATTCTTGAGGAAAACCGAAACGGCATAATTACAGAGGTTAATTCATTGAACCTTGAAAATTATAACGGTTCGGCATATATTAAGGTAAATGTTAATAAACAGGAAAGAAGCTTTGAAATTTCATTAAATGAAACAGAATATATTAAAATCGGCACAGTTAAAAGCTGCGAATTCTTATCTGATGAGGGAGTAACTATCGGCAAGCATCACACCGGAACATTAGTCGGAATGTTTTCAATCTGCCTTGACAATTCAATCTCTTCAAAGGCATATTTTGATTTCTTCGATTACAGTAATACGAATAAGTAAAGAAACATTTTTGATAACCCTGCCGCAGGGGACGCCCACGACATCGTCCCCTACAATGCTTAATGCCTTATTTTTCCGATATGACACGTCGGCGACAGCCGACCAACACTGCTTCTTTCAGCGGCTCGTTGCCGCCGTGAGCAAAAGAGCGACCGCTGTCGCTGTCGGCGGCAGACGAGCCGAGTCAAGAAATTATAAATCTGTTGCACAGTTCGTCACAGCCTTTATCAAATTCCGCAAACGGATTATAACTCGCCTTCATCTCATTACCTCTCGGCGTAATCGGCGATGACATCAAAAAATATTTAAGTGCATCATAAAGATGGTCCTCCTGCCTTGTATCTACATCCTCCGGACTCATACTGTCATAAACAAGCATCGGAAGCGTCCGTATAATATTTCTGCAATTCTCAAAGAAATATATCATCGGAAGCCCCTCAGCATCAAACGCCAGTCTGTAATGTACCTGCATCTTGCCCGCTAAACGTTCATTGTTCCCCTTGCTGAAGAATACTCCGCATCTCTCCATCATCTCTGCAATACTGCCCTCACTTGAACCTGTACTGTTCCATATAGCCGGATCTGCAATTCCGCATATCTTGTTTCCCTTTTCCTCTTTGTCCTCAATCTTACGTATCCTTAATGCAATCTCCTGAGCCGTAAGCTTAACACCAACATCCGGAGTTCCCGTGCAGCCGTAAAGCTCACGGTAATTATAAGCACGTCCGTCATGGTCAACCGCAAACCACGAAACCGCAAACGGCTTCGCATAACCAAAGTCAAACGCTCTGAATCTTCGCCAGTCCTTCGGAATTTCAAACGGCTTTATTACATGAGTGTTCCGCCTCGTAATATATCCGCTGCGATTATTTCTCCACTCAGAAAACACCTGTCCCTCAAATATATCCCATTCTCCATATAAAAGTGCCTTTCTTTCCTTCTCCGGCAGCTGCTTAAGCCGCTGTATGTAGCTTGGGTCGGAATTCATAAGAAATGAATTATCTTCAACACGTGACGGAATAAATATTCTCGTTCTCCCATACTCGTCTGAATACTTTTGGTTCGGCTCCGCAACATCAATAAATCTGTTCTTAACCCACGAATGCCCCACTCCGCCCGGATTTGCTGTAGATTTAACCTGCTTTGGGAAATTGTTTACACCTCTGACTCTTGAAATAAGATACATATACTGTGACAGAGTAAAATGTGTAAGCTCATCAAAACGTACCGTATCATACTCCGCACCCTGATAATTATAAACATCTTTTTCTCCGTCACAGTAACCGAATTCAATTATTGAGCCATTTTTAAAGCTCCATTTCTTAGCCGTTGAGTTGTACTTTCCGACCTCTTTTGGGTAAATAGCAAGAGATGTAAGTATTAAAGAACGCTCAAGCTCCGGAAATGTCCGCCTAAGTATCAGCTGCTTTGAACCCGAATACTTAAGTGCATATATAAAGGCATCTGCTATCTGCCCGTAGGATTTACCGCCGCCTGCCGCACCGCCGAATAACACTTCATCTGCATCCGAATTTATAAATTTCTCCTGCTTTGGTGTAATTGTAAGTTTCAATTTTTATCTCCCTATTCCTTTTCACCGTTTTCAACTACAATATTAACATTGAATTCATTGCCTGAATTTTCATACATAGTAATCTTGCTTTCAACTATTTCTATAAGCTCCTTTGCCGCCGAAAGCTCAACACGCTCATTTCCGCAGTTAAGAAGCTCCTCAAGCTTTTCAACCGCCTTTTCCGCCTTTGCTTTATATTCCTTCACTCTTGCCACTCTAAGTATGTCCTCCTCCTCTCTGTATGTTTTAGCGAATACCTCGTTACGGCTCATCCACGCATAAACCGTAGATATCGATACTCCAATCTCTTTCGCAGTTTCTGCCTTTGAATAATTCTTATGAAGTAATAAATATATCGCTCTTTTCTGCTTATCTGTCAATTTTTTGTTCATAACCCCTGCCTCCTTTATCTCTCTTCACTTATTAGTTTATGACACAACTCTTTATCCTTTACAATTTTTTTAATTCCACTGTTATGTATTCTTACCGCCTGAGTTTTAGAGTAATACGTATTAAGCGGTATATAGTCCCAGCCTATACCTTTCATATATTTAAGCGTAATTATATTTTTTTCGCTTTCATCAAGAATACTCAGACATTCTTCAAAAAGCTTGGCTCTGTATTTTATTTCATTTTCAATACCTTTAATTTCCTTACGATAATAATCAATGTCAAGGCTTGCCCTGCTGCTTTTTGAATTATTGGATATATCAATTAAATCATTGTAAAAGTCAATCTTTAAATTCAGCGTCTTTACGCTTAGTCTTAATCCTCTTAGCCACTTCTTTACTTCTTCAAATTCTGAGGTCTTCATTTTATTTTCCTCCGAATATATGCTTTAATTTTTCTTTTTCTCATCAATTCCTCCATTCTATTTTTTTAATTCCTTCTTTCTTTATTACAAATTTTTAGTTTTAATTAAACAAGTTCAAATCATATAACGATTTTTTCGTTATAACAGTATTATATAACCAAAATATCCACTTGTCAAGTATAAATTTCAAAAAAATATGAATTTTCTACTTGAAAGATAACGAAAAATATGTTATAATTAAATTACAGACTATTAAATATGAACACGGAGGTTACTGAAATGGCAAATAAGATTTTAAGCGACAGATTAAAAACTGCACGAAAAATGTGTGGATATTCTCAGAAAGACGTATGTAAAATTTTTGACATAAAGCAATCGACATTCAGTTCTTGGGAAAGAGGAATATCTGAGCCTGACTCAATTACTCTGTTCAAGCTTTGCAAGCTTTATAATATTGAAAATATTGCAGAATATTTTACA
>CAMCUJ010000050.1 GCA_945878965.1 uncultured Clostridia bacterium | reverse complement strand
ATTATAGCATTGCACTACAAAACAGTCAAGATACTTTAAAACCAAAACCTTGCGTCAAAAAAATTAAACCTATCACGCTGACAATTAAAGCAATTGGAATAAGACATCTGAATTTCGGCTTACTTACCTTATGATGAAATACAACCATTGCAATTATAGCACCAACTCCACCCATTAAAAATGCTGATAAAATCAGAAAAAATTCCGAAACCCTAAATCGATTCAGCTTTGCTTTTGCCTTATCAAGTCCATAAATTAAAAACACTACTATATTCCATATTATAACTATATACCATAGAAATTGCATCAAAACACCTCATTAATTGTTACTTTCGCCCGCACAAAAGGACTCTCCGTCTCCGAAACGGAAAGTCCCTTTTAGTGATTAATAATCTGAATTATCTCGCTTTGACTCAATATTCTCTTTTATCATCATATCCTTAACCTTCATAAGTCGAATTTGAGTACTTCTTTCATTCTCATCAAGCTTCATTGTAATGTATTTGATTTTTTCCCTTGTATCAGGAATCATAACATGTTCAAGAGCATTTACACGGCGTCGGGTTTTCTCAATCTCCGCTGCCATAAGCTGGCAAGATTTTTCACATTCCGCAAGTCTGAGCATATCCGGCAATACTTCCGCAAGGGAGGCTACCGCATCATCAAGCTCACTTGATGTAAACGCAAGACCATAGGAATATATATCATTTTCATCGGAGGTTCGTGTTCTGTAATCAAACACAGGAATGTCAACGCTCATAACATTCTGCTCGCTGACCTCAAGCGATACTGACTGCTTAGGCGCAAGAAGTGCTGAATTAATTACCTCGTCACGCATTACCGCACGGGCAAGAACGAAATTCTGATTTGCATTCTTAATTCCGTTTTCAACCTTTTCACGCAGCTCTTTATTCTGCTTTACCAAGTCTAAAAATCTACGCATAAGCTCATCTCGCTTATCCTTTAAAAGCTTGTGTCCTCTCGTTGCGGTAACCAGCTTCTTTTTAAGACGTGTAAGCTCCATTCGGGTCGGATTAACCTGTGTAACTGCCAAAGTCTGCCCCTCCCCTCTTACTTATCATCCTCTATATAATACTTATCAAGATATTCATCCTTTATTCTCTTAAGTTCACTTCTCGGAAGTATGGACAAAAGCTTCCAGCCAATCTCTAATGTCTCCTCAATGCTTCTGTCAGTATTATAACCCTGAGATACATATACTTTTTCAAATTCATCGGCAAATTTCGCATAGAGTTTATCCATATCTGTAAGAGCCGCTTCACCAAGCACTACCATAAGTTCTTTTGCATCCTTACCTCTTGCATAAGCCGCAAACAGCTGATTCATCGTATTTGCATGGTCGGCACGTGTCTTGCCCTCACCAATTCCCTTATCCTTAAGTCTTGAAAGCGACGGAAGAACATCTATAGGCGGCATTACATTCTTTCTGTAAAGCTCACGGCTGAGAATTATCTGTCCCTCTGTAATATATCCCGTAAGGTCAGGAATAGGATGCGTCTTATCATCCTCAGGCATTGTAAGAATTGGAATCATTGTTATACTTCCGTTCTTGCCTGTCTGACGTCCGGCTCTCTCATACATAGTAGCAAGGTCGGTATACATATATCCCGGATATCCTCGTCGTCCCGGTACCTCTTTTCTTGCCGCAGAAACCTCTCTTAATGCGTCTGCATAGTTGGTTATATCAGTAAGAATTACAAGAACGTGCATTCCCTTATCAAATGCCAAATATTCAGCCGCTGTAAGTGCCATACGTGGTGTTGAAATACGCTCAATCGCCGGATCGTTTGCAAGGTTTACAAACATAACCGTTCTGTCAATTGCGCCTGTTTCCTTAAAGCTCTCTATAAAGAAATTCGATTCCTCAAATGTAATACCCATTGCCGCAAACACAACCGCAAACGGTTCTGATGTTCCTCTAACCTTCGCCTGTCTTGCAATCTGTGCCGCAAGCTGAGCGTGAGGAAGTCCGCTCGCCGAGAATATCGGGAGCTTCTGACCTCTTACCAAGGTATTAAGTCCGTCAATTGCCGATACACCTGTCTGTATAAACTCCTGAGGATAATTTCTTGCCGCAGGATTCATAGGAAGACCGTTTATGTCAAGACGTTTCTCGGGAATAATATCCGGACCGTTATCTATAGGATTTCCCAAACCGTCAAATACTCTGCCAAGCATATCGTCCGATACGCCAAGCTCCATACTTCTTCCTAAAAACCTTACCTTACTGCTTGCAAGATTGATACCTGTGGAGCTTTCAAAAAGCTGTACAAGTGCATTTCCGCCGTCAATCTCAAGAACCTTGCAGCGGCGTGTTTCACCGCTCGCAAGTTCAATTTCTCCAAGCTCGTCATAGCTTATATTCTCTACTCCTTTAACAAGCATAAGCGGTCCTGCAACTTCTTCTATGGTTCTGTATTCCTTAGGCATCAATATTCCTCCTTTGGTATAGCGTTTTCAATATCACTTGCAAGGTCTGTAAGTATATTCTTATACTCCTCATCAACCTTTGCAGTTTCCGTATATTTAAAACGTCCTATTCTCTCTCTTGATTTAAGAGAAACTATCTTCTCAATATCCGCACCCTTTTCAAGTGCCTCAAGTGATGAATTATAATACGCCATAACCAGTTTCATCATAAGGAACTGCTTATGAAGCGGCGTATAGGTATCTATCTCGTGGAATGCATCCTGATGAAGAAAATCCTCACGAATTGAACGAGCAGCCTCAAGCTTTAATCTGTCGCCCGCTGAAAGTGCGTCCATACCTACAAGCTTAACTATTTCTTCAAGCTCAGCCTCATCCTGAAGCATACGCATAATGTTATGACGAAGCTCCATCCAGCTTTCATCAACCGTACTGTTAAACCAATCCGCCATAGTATCCGTATAAAGCGAATAGCTTGTAAGCCAGTTTATAGCAGGGAAGTGACGCTTATACGCAAGTCCCGAATCAAGACCCCAGAACACCTTTACTATTCTTAGGGTTGCCTGAGATACCGGCTCTGAAATATCACCGCCCGGAGGTGAAACCGCACCGATTACAGATAACGCACCCTCCGTATTCTCACTGCCAAGAGTTATAACTCTTCCGGCTCTCTCATAGAACTGAGCAAGTCGGCTTCCAAGATATGCCGGATAACCTTCTTCACCCGGCATTTCCTCAAGTCGTCCCGACATCTCACGAAGTGCCTCTGCCCAGCGTGATGTTGAATCTGCCATAAGTGCTACCGAATATCCCATATCTCTGAAATATTCCGCAATAGTTATACCGGTATATATAGACGCCTCACGTGCCGCAACCGGCATATCCGAAGTATTCGCAATAAGCACAGTTCTCTCCATAAGCGATTTACCCGTCTTTGGATCGATAAGCTCCGGAAACTCGTTAAGAACGTCCGTCATCTCGTTTCCACGCTCACCGCAGCCTATATATACAACTATATCGGCCTCAGCCCACTTTGCAAGCTGATGCTGTACAACAGTCTTACCGCTTCCGAACGGTCCCGGTACCGCTGCAACACCGCCCTTTGCAATAGGGAACATAGTATCAATTACTCTCTGACCCGTAACAAGGGGCATATCCGGAGAAAGCTTTTCCTTATATGGTCTGCCTCGTCGAACAGGCCACTTCTGCATTAGTGTAATCTCCTTATCTCCGGTTTCGGTTTCTACAACCGCAATAACGTCCTCAACTGTAAAGCTTCCCGAATTAATAGATTTAATCTTTCCGTTTATACCATACGGAACCATTATCTTCTGAGTTACAATATCGGTTTCGGCAACAGTACCGAGAACATCGCCCTCGACTACTGTATCGCCTACAGCCTTTTTCGGCTTAAAATCCCACTTTAAATCTCTTTTAAGAGATGGAACTTCAACTCCACGCTTAAGGTTGTTACCCGAAACCTTCATTATATCATCAAGGGGTCTTTGTATTCCGTCAAAAATACTTCCGATAAGACCCGGTCCAAGCTCAACGCTCATCGGCACACCTGTAGATTCAACAGGCTCACCCGGTCCAAGACCCGATGTTTCCTCATATACCTGAATTGACGCTCTGTCACCGTGCATTTCGATAATCTCGCCTATAAGTCTTTGATCACTTACACGCACAACGTCAAACATATTGGCATCACGCATACCCTCGGCTATTACCAACGGTCCCGCTACCTTTTTAATAATTCCTTTGCTGACCTTATTTGCATTGCCCTCAATAACCATTATTAAGTACCACGCCTTTCTGACTCACATATTCTTTTCTGGAAGGGATAAATCCCTGTATTCTTTTTTAAAGTTTATCACCGCCAATTAAAAGCGGAAATATATTCTGATTCAAATTTATTCAGTATTCTGTAATTCTTCATTGTGAGCCGAATGAAGAACCTGATTTAAGCTGTAATCTTATTCCTTGTTAAATATAATATCAGAGCCTACGGCACGCTCCACAGATTTCTTTACGCTCAAAATTCCCTTTCCTGTGTTTCCCGAAACACCCGGAATAAGAATTATCGCCGGTAAAGGCTGAGAGCTAAGCTCCTCTATTTCATCTTCAAGAAGACTTGCCAAAGCTTCGGTAATATAAATTACCGCATAATCTCCGTAAGCTAATTTCTTTATAAGCTTTGCACCTTCGTCTTTATCCGCCACTGAAAAGGTTTCAAGTCCAAGTGCCGCAAAGCCGTATATACTATCTCTATCGCCCATAACGGCTATTTTATACATAGAAATCTCTCAACCTTTCTCTGACCGCAGAATTATCAAGATTATTTTGTTTTCCCGATAAGACAATTCTTACAGCCTTTATTTCATTTTCTCTTGCCAATATATAAGCCGCAAGCGGTGCAATTGAAAAATGATTTGACTTTTGTTCCTTAATATAATCTATAATAAGATTATCACACCACTTTTCAAACTCAGACATTGATATCTTTAATTTTTCAACCGCCCCTGAGTATTTTGTAAGATATAAATATTCATATATATCGTCAATATTCTTAGATGCTGCATTAGTTAATAAATCAATATCAAGAGTGTCACACTTTGCAAGCAAACGCTTTAAAAATTCCAAAGACTTATTTAGTTTGCATGCTCTGACTGCCGCCTTAATGTCGCTAAGTGCCACCATAAGTTCCGAATAGCCGTCAATCATTTTGTTTCCCGATTTTCGTCCGGCATCTCTGATAGCCTCAAGCGAAGCCTTGTCAATTATGATGTCACATTCCTGACCGTCACCTGTCTTAAGAAGTACCTTAAGTGAATTTTCCGCCGCCTCTCTCATATGCTTCGGAATCTCATTAAATTCACGATTCTTAACAGCTTCATAGATTTTTTCAGGCTCAACGGTCGCATTTCTTATAAAAAGTCCATCAATATCCGAATTGGTTACAACGCTCTTTACAGCTGCCTTCAAATTGTGAAAATCATTAGCATATAAGAACACATCAAAAAGTGACATATCATCAACAAGCTCAGAAATAACATTCCAAGTCTTTTGTGTTTCATAGCTTAAAAGCTCCTCACTGCTCAAAAAAGCTTCACCGTCGCCAAAACCCTTGTCATAAAGAATTTTCAAAGCCTCATCATAATTATCACAGGCAAGAACCTGTTCCATATCCTGTCTGTCAAGCAAGGTCATCTCTTTTGCATGAATTCGTGCCACTGCATAAGTATATTGCTCTGCCATGCCATGACCCCCTTACTCAAATAATAAATTGTTTATAAGCGTCAGGATTTCCTCCCTCTTGCTCTCAAATACCGCCTTAAACGTACAGTTCTCTTCTATATCGCCATAGCTTAATATAAATCCGCCGTCGGAATTTATAGTCTTTTCCGAAACCTCTATTCCGTAATTCTCCTTTACATTAGGCTCAAAATCCTTCGGCATTCTCTTTTTGTCACGCTCAGACATCAGAATTTCTCCGCCGCTTTCGCTGTGCGCATATTTTTTAACAAGCTTTATAATCATATCAAAATACTTATCATCAGGAAGATTTATAATTGATTCCATAGCCTTATCTATAGTTTCATTTATAAGCTCCTGTTTTTTTGTAAGTATCGCTCTCTTAATTTTAAGCTCGTTTGCAGACTCGCTTCGGCTTAACATATCCTTAGCCTTAACCTCAGCGGCACTTATAATTGCCTTCGCCTCTTTTTCAGCCTTAGCTTTTGATTCAGCCTTAATTTTGTTCGCCTGCTCATTTGCAGCACCAATAACCTCATTTACCTTCTCGGCAGTTTCATTCTCAATCTGAGTCAGTATGTTAGAAAGTCCCTTCATTCCTTAACTCAATCCTTTCATTATTAAAGGTTGTTTCAGCAGAAGAAAAACTCCTGCCACGCAATTTCAATTGTAATTCTTCTATAAATTACACACTGTGAATTATAGAGATAAACCTGCTATACCGAATATTGAAAGGATAGAAACAAGTAGAGCAAGAATTGCATATGTTTCAACCATAGCGGCAAAAATCATAGATTTACCCATCTGGTCAGGTCTCTTTGCAACAAGTGCAATACCCGAAACAGCTGCACGTGCCTGACGTACTGCCGACCAAAGACCAACAAATGCCATAGGAAGACACGCCGCAAAATAAAGAAGTCCCTTTGCAAAGCTTACACTTGCATCACCGCCAAGTATTCCTATCTGTGTTAAAGTCATAAATGCAATAAGAAGACCGTAAATTCCCTGTGTACCCGGAAGAAGCTGAAGAATAAGAACCTTACCGAACTTCTGAGGATCCTCAGTTACAACTCCTGCCGCAGCCTCACCTGCCATACCTACTCCTATTGCCGAACCTATTCCTGCCATCAATGCCGCAAGTGCAGCTCCCAACAATGCAAATACTATACCTATGTTTTCCATACTAATTTTCCTCCTTGATTTTATAATATTTTGTATTTATTGTGAACGGCTGATATTTTCTGCCGCCGCCCTCATAAAATTTTCCGAAGAATTCTACAAACTGTAATCTGTTTGTGTGTACATATGCTCCGAGAAGATTTATTCCTATATTAAGCGAATGTCCTATAACAAATACTATAAGAAACAATATAAAACCTATAACACCGCTTCCGAACATACTTCCCATCTTATTGAATACCTGCGCTATAACACCGGTAGCAAGACCAAGTGCAAGCAATCTCGAATATGAAAGTATATCACTTAGATAGCCCGTTACATTATAAAGCTCGTACATTCCCTTAAGAAGCCTCTTTACAGGATTTTTAGACGAACGTCCGCCTGTAAGTATGATTCCCGCAGCACCGATTATTGCAACCACCGCCGCAACAGTTGCTCCTGTCTTAGGAAGTATAAAGTTAAATCCCGCCATATTCACAAACATCTCAAGCGAGAATAAATACACAATTCCTCCGCCGACTAACATATACCAAAAAACTACATCATATATTGCATCGGCATACTTCTTTTCTTTGATAAGCTGATACAGCTTCATTGCAAGACCCGCAAACAAATGAATTATACCAAGTCCGAATGAGAACATCAGCATTTTCATCGGGTTTTCAATAGGTGCAAACCAAAGCGGTTTTATTACTATTTCCTTTCCGAAAAAGGTTGAGGCTACAACTGTTACAACATCGCCGAAATAGCTTCCGAACATAATGCCCCAGAACATAGTTGAAATTCCGCAATACAGAAACATCTGCATGGATTTCTTCATACCGCTTTCAAGGTTTTTAAACTTAAGAAGAACCAAACCGCAGCCAATCACCATTATAAGACCGTACATAGCGTCCGAGAGCATAAGTCCGAATAATACATAATAGAAAATTGCCATAACGGATGTAGGATCAACCTCGCCCCTGCCCGGCATACTGTAGGTTTCAAGAACCGTTTCAACCGGAGCCGTAAACGAATTATTCTTAAGAAGTACCGGAGGGTCATCTTCCTCAGTTACATCCTGCACTTCAACCGCCGTATCATATTTTTGTACAAGCTTTTCTTCAAGATTCTCAGCCTTAGAGCTTGGTATATATCCGCTTATAACAAATACTCGCTTGCTCTGATTAAGCTTTGCAAGCACCTCATATTTATCAACACGCATTTTGTAATAGTCTAACATAAACTTAAGATTACTACGCTGTGATGCAAGCTCCTTAAGACCCTTTTCATCCATTCTGATTATCTCATCCAAAACATCTATTTCCTTAAGAAGTTCATTGATTTTTTCACTCGGAACTTCA
>CAMCUJ010000049.1 GCA_945878965.1 uncultured Clostridia bacterium | reverse complement strand
ACCTTTTTCCCACCGAAAACGTTGAATAACGGCGCTCTGCGCCTTATTGAAAAATCTGCAGATTTAAAAATCTGCAGATTTAAAAATTTGCAGATTTTTTAAATTTCACTTGCAAAAAAGTATAAAAGGTGGTACAATAAACTTTGAGTATGTTTTTATTTATTTGAAGATGTTCTTAAACCAATAAAATATAAAAGCTGAGATAGAAAACTTACAGTACGATGGAGGAATCTAAGAATGGGCATAAAAGGAGTAATAGAGAAGATAATCGGTACTTACAGTGACAGAGAGCTCAAAAGAATAAGACCGATAGTTGACAAGGTACTTTCGCTTGAAGGTGAAATGGAGAAAAAGACAGATTCAGAGCTTAAAGCGATGACTCCGATGTTTAAGGAAAGATTAAAGAACGGAGAAACGCTTGATGACATTTTGCCCGAGGCATTTGCCGCAGCAAGGGAGGCATCCTTCAGAGTTCTTGGAATGAAGCATTTCCCGGTACAGATACTTGGCGGTATAGTTTTACATCAGGGTAGAATTGCCGAGATGAAAACCGGTGAAGGTAAGACCTTGGTTGCGACTCTTCCGGCGTATCTTAATGCACTTTCCGGAAAAGGTGTTCATATAGTAACTGTAAATGATTATCTTGCAAAGCGTGACAGTGAGTGGATGGGCAAGCTTTACAACTTTATGGGTCTTAGCGTAGGACTTATAGTTCACGATATGGAGAATGAGCAAAGACGTATTGCTTATAATGCCGATATCACATACGGAACAAATAATGAGATGGGATTTGACTATCTTAGAGATAATATGGTTATATACAAAGACCAAAAGGTTCAGAGAGGTCATTCATATGCAATTGTTGATGAGGTTGACAGTATTTTGATTGACGAAGCGAGAACACCGCTTATAATTTCGGGACAGGGTGATAAGTCCACATCACTTTATACCTTGGCTGACAGATTTGCAAAGACTCTTACAAGCCGCGTTGTTGTAGAAACGGAGTCTAAGGAAGACCATGAAGAGCTTTACGGTGATGTTGATTATATAATTGATGAAAAGGCTAAGACTGCAATTCTTACAGCCTCGGGTGTGAAGAAGGCGGAGCTTGCGTTCAATATCGAAAACCTTACGGATCCGGCTAATATGACGCTTTCGCACCATATTAATCAGGCAATCAAAGCCAACGGCGTTATGAAGAAGGATAGAGAATACGTTATAAAAGACGGTCAGATAATAATTGTTGACGAGTTCACGGGACGTTTGATGTTCGGAAGACGTTATAACGACGGACTTCATCAGGCTATTGAGGCAAAGGAAAATGTTAAGGTTGAAAATGAGAGCAAGACCTTGGCTACAATAACATTTCAGAATTATTTCAGACTTTATGATAAGCTTTCCGGTATGACAGGTACTGCGCAGACTGAGGAGGACGAATTCCAGGAGATTTACAAGCTTGATGTAATTGTAATACCTACAAACAAGCCTATACAGAGAGAGGATTTGCCTGATGTAATTTACAAGAGTGAAAAGGCTAAATTCAATGCTGTAATAAATGATGTAATTGAGGTACACGAAAAGGGTCAGCCGGTTCTTATAGGTACGGTATCTATAGAGAAATCCGAGATTTTGAGCGGTATGCTTAAGAAAAAGGGAATAAAGCACAATGTTCTTAACGCTAAGATGCACGAAAAAGAAGCAGAAATTGTAGCACAGGCAGGTAAAAAGGGTGCGGTTACAATTGCCACAAATATGGCAGGACGTGGTACCGATATAGTTCTTGGCGGTAATGCTGAGTTCCTTGCAAAAAAGGAAATGGAGAGGCTTGGCTACACACCTAAGCTTATAAATGAGGCTACGGGCTTTGCTGATACTGATGATGAGGAAATTTTAGAGGCAAGAGAAAAGTTCAAGGAGCTTAATAATAAGTATAAGGCAGAGGTTGAACCGGAGCAGGCGGAGGTTCTTGAGGCAGGCGGACTTTATATAATGGGTACGGAGCGTCACGAGAGCCGACGTATAGATAATCAGTTAAGAGGACGTGCGGGACGTCAGGGAGATAAGGGTAAATCAAGATTTTATCTTTCACTTGAGGACGACCTTATGCGTTTGTTTGCTGCGGACAGAATTAATAAAATTATGGAAACATTCGGCTTTGAAGAGGATGAAGCTATTGAAAGCAAGATGATTTCAAATGCCATTGAAACTGCACAAAGAAGGGTTGAGGGACGTAACTTTGATATCAGAAAGCACGTTCTTAACTATGACGATGTAAACAATCAGCAGAGAGAGATGATATATACTCAGAGAAACGAAGTGCTTGACGGAGCGGATTTAAGAGCGAACATTCTAAATATGATGGGAAGCGTTATCGAGCATATAATCACACTTCATTCGGGCGACAGCAGTCATGCCGATGAGTGGAACTGGGAGGCAATGCTTGAGCATTTCCAGAGCATATTTGTAGCCTTTACAAAGGAAGAGCTTGAATTTGACGACAGCGAGCTTGACTATATGACGATTGAGAGCCTAAAGGAGCGTTTGCTTGAAACCGCAGAGCGTCTTTATGCTAATAAAGAGGAGCAGTTCGGCGAGCATATCCGTGAGATAGAGAGAATTATTCTTCTTCAGGTTGTAGACAGAAAGTGGATGGATCACATCGACAATATGGAGCAACTGCGACAGGGAATTAATCTTCGTGCTTATGCACAGCGTGATCCGGTAGTTGAATACAAGTTTGAAGCTATGGATATGTTTGAAGAAATGATTTACGATATCAAGGAAGAAACGGTTAAGCATTTATTCCATATAATTCCGCAGTCTGAGATTAAGAGAACACAGGTAGCGAAGCCGATATCTGAAAATGCGGGCGGTGATGGAACTGCTGTTAAAAAGCCGATTGTAAAGGATAAAAAGATAGGCAGAAATGAGCCGTGTCCATGCGGAAGCGGAAAGAAATATAAGAACTGCTGTATGGATAAGGAGAACGGTGCCTGAGGCACTTCACCTTGCTCGGCTATCGCCGGCAAATGAAGCAGTGTCGGTCGGCTGACGCCGACAGGCGTGACGGCAAAGCGGAATAGGGTCAAGGGACAGAACGTCCCTTGCAGGGTTCAAAGGGACGGAGTCCCTTGCCGGAGTTTGAGGCAGAGCCTCAAGGTTTTAGTCTGCGGAGCAGACCTGTTACGAAGTAACAAATTTTCTTTTGGTTCTTTGCGACGGCGGTCTCTTTTGCACGGCAACGCTGTTGCCGTAATGAGCAGTGTTAGTCGCCCTACCTTGCTCGCCTATCGGTGGCAAATTAAGTATTCTCGGTCGGCTGGCGCCGACAGGAATAGGGGACAGCGTTGATGGCATTAATGTTACCTTATGCCCATAAATACAAGCAAAACAAGAAAATTAATTCATACTGCAAATTCAAATTTAAAGGAAGTGATATAGTGATAGAATTTGACGAATATAAGATAGAGCTTGAAAATATGAAGAAGGATATTACTGATTTGAGGGATTCACTTTAACATAGAAAAAACAGAGCTTGAAATAAAGGAGCTTGAAGAGGAAACTGTAAAGCCGGACTTTTATGACGATATGGAAAAGGCTGGCAGTATACTTCAGAAGCTTAAGGGTTTAAAGGATAAAATAGAGAGATACAATTCGCTTTATACCGAATGGGAGGACTTAACCACACTTGTGGCACTTGCAATTGACGAGGATGACGAGAGCGTTTTGGATGAGATAAAGAGCGGATACAAAGAACTTTCAAAGAGCCTTGAAAATATGCAGCTTGAAACGCTTCTTTCGGGACAGTATGATAAGAATAATGCAATTCTTACACTCCATGCCGGAGCCGGAGGAACTGAGGCTCAGGATTGGTGCGAGATGCTTTACAGAATGTATACAAGATGGGCAGAAAGAAGAGGCTATAAGACCGAAACTATGGACTATCTTGCAGGTGACGAGGCGGGAATTAAGAGTGTAACCTTCAGAATTGAAGGACTTAACGCTTACGGCTACGCAAAATGTGAAAAGGGTGTTCACAGGCTTGTCAGAATTTCGCCGTTTGATTCATCGGGCAGACGTCATACTTCGTTTGCGTCGCTTGATGTAGTTCCCGAGATTGACGACGATATAGAGGTGGATATCAACCCTGAGGATTTAAAGGTTGATACCTACAGAGCAAGCGGAGCCGGAGGTCAGCACATTAATAAGACCGAGTCTGCAATTCGTATAACTCATATTCCGACGGGACTTGTTGTAACCTGTCAGAATGAGCGTTCGCAGCATAAGAACCGTGCAACGGCTATGAAAATGCTTAAATCTAAGCTTATAGAAATTGCAGAGCGTGAGCATAAGGAAAAGATTGAGGATTTAAAGGGTGTTCAGCTTGATATAGGCTGGGGAAGTCAGATACGTTCGTATGTGTTCCATCCTTACAGTATGGTTAAAGATCACAGAACCAATTATGAAGTGGGAAATACGGGTGCTGTTATGGACGGAGATTTAGACGATTTTATAAATGCTTATTTGACAGCAGTCAGCCGCGGCGAGATTGAGAAATAAAAATAATTGAATTATTATTTTGAATTTATATATAGGATTAAGGAGAAATAAATGTTTGATAAATTATCGTTCATAGAAAAGCAGCACGAGGAATTGGCGGCAAAAATCAGTGACCCTGAGGTTATAGCCAATCAGGAGTTATGGCGAAAGCTTTGCAAGGAGCATTCGGATATGACGCCTATTGTTGAAAAGTATAAGGAATACAAATCAAACAAGAATGTAATAGACGAAGCCAAAGAGATAATGAATGACCCCACAGCCGATAAGGATTTTAAGGATATGGCAATGGAGGAGTCACTTGAGGCAAAGGCTAATATCGAAAGGATAGAGGAAGAGCTTAAGATATTGCTTCTTCCGAAAGATCCAAACGATGACAAGAACGTTATAGTCGAGATACGAAGCGGAGCCGGCGGAGATGAAGCGGCGTTATTTGCGAACAGTATGTTTAGACTGTATTCGATGTATGCTGAGTCAAAGCGTTGGAAGACAGAGGTTTTGAGTCTTAGTGAGATAGGAATAGGCGGAGTCAAGGAAGTTTCGTTTATGATAAGCGGTCATGGTGCCTACAGCAGATTAAAGTTTGAAAGCGGAGTTCACAGAGTTCAGAGAATACCCGAAACAGAGTCCGGAGGAAGAATACACACATCAACCGTAACTGTTGCGGTGCTTCCTGAGGTTGAAGATGTAGAGATTGAAATTAATCCTGAGGACTTGGAGATAGATACCTACAGAGCGAGCGGAGCCGGAGGTCAGCATATTAATAAGACCGAATCGGCAATACGTATAACACACATTCCGTCGGGAATAGTTGTTACGTGTCAAGACGAGCGTTCACAGCACAAGAACAGAGATGCGGCGATGAAGATGCTGCGTTCAAAGCTTTATGATATAAAGCAGAGAGAACAGCAGAGCAAGATTGCGGCGGACAGAAAGAGTCAGGTAGGAACAGGCGACAGAAGTGAGAGAATAAGAACATATAATTTCCCTCAAGGCAGAGTTACAGACCATAGAATAGGTCTTACTTTATATAAGCTTGAATCAATAATGAACGGTGATATTGATGAAATTATCGATGCGCTTATTACTACCGACCAAAGCGAAAAACTTAAAATGCAGGCAGAAGAAAATTGAATAAACATAAGTAGGAGTGAAGTTAGATGAGTGACAACAACAAAGAAAAAAGTGGCGGAATTATCGAAATGTTCAAAAATATGAATAAAGAAGATAAGATAATTATTGTAGCAGTTGCGGCGGTTTTGATAGTTATACTTGGAGTGTGGGCAGGAAGCGGAATTGTGTCTAAATTCGAGGAAAGGCATCAGGCACAGCTAAGAGTTGAGGCAAATGTTCCGGAATGTGAGCACATAAAAGAGGCTCAGGCACAGCTTTTTAAGACTAAGGAACAGCTAAAGGCAAAGATTACGAGCGGTTTTGATGATTATTGGGATACTTATGAGAAGAATTTCTGGAGCGAGTTCAGAAAGTCACATATAAAGAACTACCCTGATTGTTTTGCGGCTCAAAATGAGAACAATAATTAAGATTAAGATGTCCGCCGCCTTTTAGGTGGCGGATATATTAATTTAAAAACATTTTTTCTTTCTTGCTAACTAAATAAAAAATTTTAGAAGGTGATTAAAAAATGATTACTAAAATTCTTACAAATACAGCTGAGGGAATTGAAACTGCGGCAGAGTACATAAAGTCGGGAAAGACGGTGGTCTTTCCTACAGAAACCGTATATGGTCTTGGTGCGAATGCACTTGACGAAAATGCGGTTAAAAAGATATTTGAGGCAAAGGGAAGACCATCCGATAATCCGCTTATCGTACATATTTCAAGCATTGAAATGCTTGATGATATAGCGGAAAATATAAGCGACGATGCAAAAAAGCTTATGGATAAATTCTGGCCCGGTCCTCTTACGCTGATATTCAAGAAGAAAGCTAATATACCAAATAATGTAACTGCCGGACTTTCAACTGTTGCGGTAAGATTTCCGAGCAGCAATACAGCGTACGAGCTTATTGAAAAGGCAGGAGTTCCTATTGCGGCACCAAGTGCCAATCTTTCGGGAAAACCGAGTCCTACAAGATTCTCTCATTCATATGAGGATTTAAACGGTCGTGTTGACGCAATGATTAAGGGTGAATCCTGCGAGGTTGGTGTTGAGTCTACAGTTCTTGATGTAAGCGGTGATACACCTGTTTTACTTCGTCCGGGAAAAATCACGCTTGAAAAAATTCAGACACTTTTAAGCGAGGTCGTTGTCGGTTCATCAGAGCTTAGTGATAATCAGACGCCTATGTCACCGGGAATGAAATATAAGCATTATGCACCAAAGGCTGAGGTTATAATTCTTAAGGGAAGTAAGCCTCAGATTAAGGAATACATTAAGAATGAAATAGATGAAAAGCTTAACGATAGTGCTGAAAAGAAGATTTCCGTTCTCACTTTTAAGGAGAACGTGGCTGAATTTTCGGATTTATGTACTACTGTATCATTTGGAAGTCTTACTGATTCAAGTGAGGTTATGTCGAATTTGTTTAATTCACTTAGAGAACTTGATGATATGGATGTTGATATTATATATGCTCCCGAAATTTCCGATATCGGTGAATGGAGGGCTGTTCAAAACAGACTTTATAAGGCGGCGGGCGGAAATATTATTGATTTAAATGAAGCTGCGGTAACTGCTCAAGCTGAGAAAATTTCAGAGTCTGACAATATAGCAGCGGCAGTTAATGAAAATTCAATTACTGAGATTATTGACGAGGAAAAAGCGGAAAATAATTCGGAAGAAGAGCTTAAGACCATATTGTTTATATGTACCGGAAATACTTGCAGAAGCCCTATGGCTGAGGGGATTTTTAACGCTGAGGCTGAAAAAGAAGGTATTCCGTTTCGTGCGTCATCTGCCGGAACTTATGCTTATAATAATTTGCCTGTAAGTGAAAATTCGGAGAAGGCTATGCGTGAAATAGGTCTTGACATAAGTAAGCATAAATCAAGACAGATTACAAGAACAATGCTTTCTCAGGCGGATTTGATACTTACTATGACTGAGGAGCATACTGAATTTTTAAATACAGTTGTTCCCGAACATTCAAAGAAAATTATGACTGTTGCAAAGTATATTGACCTTGATATAAGTGTTGAAGATCCATACGGAAATAACCTTGATGAATATATAAGATGCCGTAATCAGCTGCAGAAAATAATTAAGCTGATAATTATGAAGCTTAAGAAAAACGGAGGCTGTTAATTGAAGGCGGAGATTAAAAATGAGGGCGTTAGCCTTGAGAAATTAAAGAGTGAGCATATAGATAATCTTGTAAGGATTGCGGAAGAAGGCGGACTTTCGGGAATGAGTGCTGCGTCATTTGAAAAGGAGCTTGAAAACAGGATATCCTATTACAAGATTGCAATTTACGGCGGCACACCCGTTGGATTTATTGGAGTATGGAATATTGCGGGAGAATGCGAGGTAATAGATATTGCTGTAGATTTAAAATTCCGAAGGAGAGGAATTGCATCTCAGCTTATGGAGGACGTAATCGGATTTTGCAAAGACAGCGGAATTTCTGTGATTCATCTTGAAGTAAGAGAAAGCAATATTGCGGCAATTTCGCTTTATGAAAAGGTAGGATTTAAGAGAGTAGGTTTGCGTGAAAAGTATTATTCAAACGGCGAAAATGCGGTTATAATGAGCTTTGATT
>CAMCUJ010000048.1 GCA_945878965.1 uncultured Clostridia bacterium | reverse complement strand
AAAGCCATTATATCAAAACCTTCACGTATTTCGGAGATTTTCAAATCTCCATAACCTATATTATAAGTATTTATAGGAAAGGCGGCACGTGATTTATCAAATAAGCTTGTTGTAATAGCGCTGAGCTTAACACCTTTACTTAAAAGAAATTTAACAAACTCATCCTCCGAAAGTGTACTGTTAAAACACATATTACAATAAAGTCCGCCATTATCGCCTGTAATACAAACACTGTTTTTAAGTATAGAATTATCTACAGCATTTTTAACCGCAATACTTTTTTCATGATAAACATCGCACATATATTTTATATGCTTTTCATAATATCCAAGGTCTATGAACTTTGATAATGTAACCTGTTCTATTCTTGAAACTCTGTTTGCATAAAATCTTTTTCTTTTAAACCAAAGCTCCAAAAACTCATCCGGTACAACTATGTAACCGATTGTCATAGACGGTGCAATTGTACGTGAAAAGCTGCCTAAATATATTACATTCTTACCTCCGGATAATTCCCAAAGAGTTTTCTTTTTATCTGAAAACTGATAATCATTCTCCGTAGAATCTTCAATAATATAGCTGTTACTTTCATCTGCCCAATTAACCAGCTCTTTTCTCTTTTCTTCAGATAAAGTTACGGCTGTCGGCAAATCATGAGTAGGCTTCTGATAAAGCAATGCATTTGAATATTTATACAGTTCATCAATACGGATACCGTTTTCATCATTAGTCAAATAATCTATACGATTTCGCATAGAAATTGCCGCTGCATTAACTAGATAATTATAATAATTATTCATAATAACCGTTTGATTGTCATCGGTTAAAGAAAAAATACTTCTTAATAAATCTTCGGCACCGGGACCTATTATAATCTGCTCGGTTCTGCACTTAATATTCTGAGTTCTGAAAAGCAGCCGCCGTATACTCTTTCTAAGACACCATTCTCCCTCCTTTTCACCATGCTGAAATAATCCCGTATCATCTTTTACTGTACTCCTAAGCAGCTTTGACCAAGTATGAAACGGAAGCTTCGAGGTTTCAACACCGTTGGTACTGAAATTATAAATTTTTCTTTTCATCTTCTTCTGAATATCGTCATATACACGTTCCGAAGAAACATAATAACCACTACCGGGTCTTGAAACTACATAACCATCCGCTATAAGCTTCTGATAAGCATTTTCAACAGTCTGCTGGGCAACGTTAAGCTCACAGCAAAGCTTTCGTCTTGAAATAAGTCTATCCTCGGGAATCAGATAACCATTTATAATTTCATCCACAATATTATTATATATCTGAATATATATCGGTATATCTGAGTTTTTGTCAATCTTCATTTTAATCTATCCTATTCCTTTGATCCCAACTCCTAATATAGAGCTGTAATATATATAGTACTGATAAGCAGTAAATCTTTATAAAGTAAAAAACACTTCTTTAAGAAGTGCTTTTTATGGTGCGGGTGAAGAGACTTGAACTCCCACGTCATTGACACCAGATCCTAAGTCTGGCGCGTCTGCCAATTCCGCCACACCCGCATATTTAACTGTAATTCTCACAACATTGATAATTATATCACAGTACTTTTAGTTTGTCAATACTTTTGCAAAACTTTTTTACTTTTTTATTATAAGATTTTTATAATGATACCGATTTATTTTAATTTTAAAATGTGCACAGGCATTAACAAAGCCTGTGCACTGTTTTCAATAAGGCGCAGAGCGCCGTTATTCAACGTTTTCGGTGGGAAAAAGCTACTCCCACCGAAAAAATCAAGTGGACCCCGCCGCTAAGATGCGGCGGACATCTTGATTTAGTTATACTTATTTAAGAGTAAATCTACCGATAAGCTCTTTAAGTAAGCCTGCCTGACCCGAAAGCTCTTCGGAAGTTGCCGCACTTTCCTCCGCAGTTGCGGAATTGGCTTGAACAACACCCGAAATCTGATCTACTTCAACATTAATCTTACTTACCATTTCAGACTGTTTTGAACTTGATTCAGCAATTTCATCTACAATATTCTTTACCGAAAGAGTATATTCACCCAAAGACTTCATAGCCTTAGCTGTCTGATTGGTAATTTCCGAACCTTTATTTACTGCATCAACAGAACGTTCAATAAGTACAGTTGTATTGCTGACAGCTTCGGCAGATTTTGCGGCTAAGCTTCCTACCTCTTCCGCAACAACAGCAAATCCTTTTCCTGCTTCTCCCGCTGTTGCCGCCTCAACTGCGGCATTGAGTGCAAGAATATTGGTTTGGAACGCAATATCTTCAATTGTTTTTATAATATTGCTTATTTTCTTTGATGACTCACTTATGTTATTCATAGCATATATAAGATTATTTATCTTTTCACTTACCTCGTCCACATAAGCTGAGGTTTTATTCATAAGCTGACGAGCCTCGCTGCAGCTGTCGGAATTGGTACGCACCTGGGTTTCTATCAAATCAAGATTTTGTGCCAAATCATCAATTGCCACAGTCTGTTCAACAGCTCCCTGTGAAAGAGTCTGTGCACCCATAGCAACCTGTCCCGAGCCTGAATTAACCTGCTGGGCTGCTGTGGATATATCCGACATAACACGAGTAAGCTTGCTCTTTATCATTTCAAGATTTTCTGCAAGCACCTCAAAATCTCCTATGTAATAATGCTTATTCACAGCAACGTCAACAGTAAGATTTTCGTTTGCCATTTCACCTAAAATTCTGCCGATATCATCCGAGGCATTTTTCAGAGTATTACAGAGCATACTAACCGCATTGGAAATTCTGCCGATTTCATCCCCTCGAGAAATATAACTCTTTAAGTCTTTGTCTGCATCAAGCTGAATATTTCCAAGCTTTATAATTGAATTTTCAACATCCGTAAGCTCCTTGCCTACTCTGCGGAGTATAATTAATATAAATGCGATAATGCTCAATCCAATAATTATACATACAATTCCTACGACAGCTCTTGTAATTGCAACCTCAGCGAATACATTGTCATAGCTGTCCTTAATCATAAAAATCCAGTTTCTGTTTTCAAGATATTGATATACTGCAAGTGCTTTGTTACCGTTTCCGTCAGTAAAGACATAGCTGCCGTTCTTATCGCTGCCGCCGGTCTTGACACTATTGATAATATCCAGATAACCCTGCTCCGTAGTTTTTGTATTAAGTAACTCCGAATTTTTATTATACAGATATATACCGGTATCAGCATTTAGAAACACATACTCACTTTCAGAAAGACCTTTAATATCAAGTTCAAGAAGTGAATCCATAAGTTTATCCGCATAGACTGCCGCTCCTACATAGCCCAAGCATTTATCGTTTTCATATACAGGATAATACATAGAAATAACAAGGTTTCCTGTACCCGGCGATTTCATTATACCGGTATTTGTAAGTTCCTTTTCTGACAAAATCGTCTTCTGAAATTCCTTAAGAGAATCTCCTTCTCGGCAAGTTATTCCGATTGCACCCTTGCTTATATGCGTATATACATATGTATTATTGTCGGCAATATAAAGTCCCTCAAAGACCCCCTTAACACCGGCAAAATTCTCGGTGTATTCCTGAGCTCTCTTAAGATACTCCTTATTGTCAGGATTCTTTAACAAATTCTTAACCTCATCACTTAAAGCAAAGGCCGTTAAATATTCTTCAGCAGACTCAACATAATTATCAATAATTTCCCCTCTTGAAGAAACTGCATCAGTCATCTGATTGAGAATGTTTTCATGCGCCAATTCTCCAACCTTCCCCTGAACCAATGCCCACAAAACAATCATATCCAATAAAACCAGAACTGTAAGATAAATGCTTATCCGATGTGCAAGCTTAACATTTTTAAATTTTTTAAATAAACCCATAGTCGGAACTCCTTTTAAAATATTGTAAATTTCCCTTATATTATACACAATTGCAAGTATAAAAAATAAGCATTTTTAAACTTTTCAATTGAATACTTAGGGGTAGCTCCTATGAATTTGCATTTATTGCAGCACGGACGGATTTTCAATAAGCGGCATAGCCGCGTCATTAAACGTTTTCAGCGTGAAAAAAGTACTCTCACTGAAAAAATTAAGGCAATACCGCACAATTATTGTGTGTATATTGCACTGTCAGATTTTTTCTGATGTGCTAAAATTCAAGAGCATACACCTATGAAGGCGGAGGCATCTAAATTTAGTTATATGCACCGCCTACTGAATAACCTCAGCAATAACCTCAACCTCTACCAAAACATTCTTTGGAAGCTGTTTTACGGCAACACAAGAACGTGCAGGCTTACCTGTGAAATACTTGCCATAAATCTCATTAAACGCTGCAAAGTCTGCCATATCGCTTAAAAAACAAGTTGTTTTTACAGCACTCTCAAGGCTTGCTCCTGCCTGCTCAAGCACTGCTTTAAGATTTTTCATAACCTGCTCAGTCTGACCCTCAATTGTATCAGCTGTAACATCTCCCACTTTAGGATCTATTGCAATCTGTCCCGATGTAAATACCAAGCCTTTGCTTATTATCGCCTGTGAGTATGGACCTATTGCATCCGGCGCATTATTTGTATGTACTTTCTTTCCCATTTAAATCTTCCTCCTCATAATACTTTTTGTATATTAAAATTTCATTATTTCTCATATTTATGACTGAATTATTCTGTAACCGTGCTTTGTAAGTTCATTTTCAATAATTTCAACGTGTTCATGGTTTCTCGTTTCCATAGCAATTCGTAAGAAACACGAGGTGATATCCATATTAATGTCACTTCTTTCGTGATTAACCGATACAACATTTCCGCCAAGACCCGATATAATCTTTGAAACACCCTGAAGCTGTCCCGGCTTATCCTCAAGCTCTATTACAAGATTTGCATATCTTCCTGCCTTTTGAAGACCACGGTTTATAACTCTTGATAAAATCGTAACATCAATATTACCACCCGACACAAGACACGCAACCTTCTTTCCCTTAAGCGGAAGCTTGTCAAATAATACAGCCGCAACCGAAACCGCTCCGGCTCCCTCAGCTATAAGCTTCTGCTGCTCAATTAAAGTAAGTATTGCTGTTGAAACCTCATCATCCGTAACCGTTACTATATCATCTACATAATCCTTGCAAAGATTAAATGTATTGTCACCCGGAGTTTTTACCGCAATTCCGTCTGCAATTGTCTTTACTCCGGCAAGAGTCATAATCTCATCCCTTTTAATAGACTCATACATTGACGGAGCTCCGCTTGCCTGAACTCCGTAAACCTTAACATTCGGATTAAGAGCCTTAACGGCAAAAGCAACTCCGCTTATAAGTCCGCCGCCGCCTATCGGAACTACTACAGCATCAACCTTTGGAAGCTGATCTAAAATCTCAAGACCGATCGTTCCCTGACCTGCAATTACAAGCTCATCATCAAACGGATGAATGAAGGTTGCTCCGCTCTCCGCCTGAAGCTGAAGTGCCTTTTCATAGGCGTCATCATAAGCACCCTCAACCAGACACACCTCTGCACCGTAGCTCTTTGTAGCCTCAACCTTTGAAATAGGCGCTCCGTCCGGAATGCATATAAGCGATTTAATTCCGCTCTTTGCCGCAGCTAAAGCAACACCCTGTGCATGGTTTCCTGCCGAACACGCAATTACGCCCTTCGCCTTCTCCTCATCGGTAAGCTGAGAAATCTTATAATACGCTCCTCTTACCTTAAATGAACCTGTAACCTGTAAATTCTCCGTCTTTAAATATACATCACAGTCCTTGCTGATATTCGGAGCTTTTATCATATCCGTTGGTCTTATCACTTCTTTAAGTACATAAGAAGCGTGATAAATTCTGTCAAGTGTAAGCATATCATTACCCCTTAAAGTTAATTTATTTATTTCATTCATAAGGCGTATCTGAAAGCTTTATTTGAAAGTTATATACATTAAATATTAAAGTAAGCTTTCAGATATGCCCTATTATTTATTATAACTCTTTTTTTCTATCTTGTAAATGTATATATTAAAAAAACTTTTAAAAAAATATTATTATATATCAAATTCAAATAAGCATTTGTAACAAAACACTGTAAAAATGTATAATATATTTATATATGAATTTAAGAATAAGGAGATGTACATATATGTGTGGAATTGCGGGATTTTTAGATTATGAACAAAAAATCGTAAACAGAGATGTAATAATACAGAATATGTCTGACACCTTAAAACGCAGAGGACCGGATGAAAACGGCTGCTTTGAGCTTCCGAAGGCAGTGCTTATCCACCGAAGACTTTCGGTTGTAGATATAGAAAACGGAAAACAGCCTATGAAAAAAACAATTAACGGCTGTGATTACATCATAACCTATAACGGTGAGCTTTATAATACAGACGATATAAAAGACGAGCTTAAAATACTCGGCTATGAATTTAAAAGCTACAGCGATACCGAAGTAGTTTTAACCGCCTACATTGAATGGGGTGAGGACTGCGTTAAGAAATTCAATGGCATTTTTGCCTTTGCAATATACAATTCAAATGATGAAACATTATTCATAGCAAGGGACAGGGCAGGAGTCAAGCCGTTTTTCTACAGCTTTAAAAACGGAATTTTCGTGTTCGGCTCAGAGATAAAAACCCTTCTTGCATCAAATCTCATAAGCCGAAACGTCAACAGATACGGAATTGCGGAGGTATTTTTAATAGGTCCGGGCAGAACCCCGGGCGGAACTGCATTTTCCGATATAGAGGAGCTTAAACCCGGCTGGTGCGGAACTGTTTCTGCCTCCCATATCACTCTAAGCTGTTACTGGAAGCTTGAGGCAAAAGAGCACACCGACACCTTTGATGAAACAGTCGAAAGCCTTAAGGCATTAATTTACGATTCAATAAGCCGCCAGCTTGTATCGGATGTACCTCTATGCTGCTTCCTTTCGGGCGGACTTGATTCAAGCATAATTTCAGCCGTTGCCGCCGAAAGCTACAGAGAACGTGGTCTTGAGCCTATAACTACCTACTCGGTAGACTATACGGATAACGAAAAATTTTTCTCGGCAACGGCGTTTCAACCAAACAGTGACGATTATTTTATAGATATAATGGTAAAGCATATAAATTCAGATCACAGAAAGGTTGTTATAAATAATCTTGACCTTGCAGACGCACTTTATAACTCTGTAAGGGCAAGAGATTTACCGGGAATGGCTGATGTGGATTCGTCGCTTTTATTATTCTGCAAAGAGGTTAAAAAAACTCATACCGTAGCACTTTCGGGTGAATGTGCGGATGAAATTTTCGGAGGATATCCATGGTTTCGCAATAAGGAGGTTTTATATACCGAGGATTTCCCGTGGAGCGGTAACACTCAGATTAAATCACAGCTTATTATGAAGGATATTTTAACCTTTGACGCTGAGGATTATGTAAAGGAGCGTTATCTTGACACAGTTCAGAGTACACCTCGTCTTGGCTATGAAAGTGCTGAAAATATCCGTATGCGTGAGATGACAATGCTTAATATGAAGTGGTTTATGCAGACTCTGCTTGACAGAAAGGACAGAATGAGTATGTACAGCGGTCTTGAGGTAAGAGTTCCGTTCTGCGACCACAGGATTATGGAATACGCCTTTAACATACCATGGAGCATGAAGAACTATATGAACCGTGAAAAGGGACTTGTAAGGCATACATTCAAGGATATTCTGCCCGAAGAAATAGTTTACAGAAAAAAGAGTCCGTATCCTAAGACTCATAATCCTATATATTATAATGCTGTTAAATCAAAGCTCAAGGAGGTAATAGACAATAAGAATGCACCGATTTTTGAAATTGCGGACAGAAATCAGATTATAAAATTATTTGAAAGTGATGCAGATATATTCACCAAGCCTTGGTACGGTCAATTAATGAACGCTCCGCAGATTATGGCTTATTTATATATGATAAATTCATGGCTTGAATTATATTCGGTTAATATATGCAAAGATTAAATATCCATAAAAGCAATACACCGCTCCGCCCAAAGGCGGAAACGGTGTATTTATTTAAGTATTAGTAGTATTAATTAAGAAGCTCATCAATACTTCCGAGGTTATAAGTTCTTATATAGCCAAGTGAATTTGCTATATCTACTGCCTTAGAAGCACGTATACCCGATGCACAGAATACTATGAATGTATCAAATACACACTGAGTCTTAATCCATTCTTCAAACTCGTCTATAGGAACATTTACCGAACCTTCAATATGCTTTTCCGCAAATTCCTCCGCACTTCTTACATCAACAAGTATCGCACCCTCTCCTGCAAGCTGAAGTGCAGCCTCGGACTGTATATTACTCTGTCTT
>CAMCUJ010000047.1 GCA_945878965.1 uncultured Clostridia bacterium | reverse complement strand
TGCTGTAGGTGTAAGCATAACATCGCACTTTTCAAATATATCCGCCTGCTCCTTCTTAAACTGCTGGCGAACAGCAAGAGCCTTCTTATAATAAGCATCATAATAACCGCTCGAAAGCGCATAAGTTCCAAGAAGAATTCTTCTCTTAACCTCAGCTCCGAAGCCCTCGCTTCGTGTCATTTTTATAAGCTCGTCATAGCTCTTTGCATCGGTACTTCTGTAACCGTATTTAACTCCGTCATAACGTGCAAGGTTGGAGCTTGCCTCAGCACAGGCAAGAAGATAATATGCAGAAACTGCGTATTTTAGAGTCGGCATTGAAACCTCTATAAGCTCCGCACCCTCATTTTCATAAAACCTTGCGGCACTCATAACTGTATTTTTAACTTCCTCATCTATTCCATCCGCAAAAAATTCTTTAGGAATACCTATCTTACTGCCCTTGATGCTCTGTCCAACCAATGCATTGTAATCTGAAATTCCTGTCTTTCGGCTTGTCTGGTCGTATTTGTCAACGCCTGCGATTGAGTTAAGTATAATTCCGCAGTCAACCGCATTCGCCGCAATCGGACCTATCTGGTCAAGCGAGCTTCCAAAGGCTACAAGACCGTAACGTGAAACCGAGCCGTAGGTCGGCTTAATTCCCGTAACTCCACAGAATGACGAAGGCTGTCTTATAGAGCCGCCGGTGTCCGAACCAAGTGCGGCCGTACATAATCCGGCAGATACCGCAACAGCACTTCCGCCCGATGAACCGCCCGGTACACATTCTGTATTATATGGATTTTTAGGCTTTTTAAAATAACAAGTCTGTGATGAACCTCCCATTGCGAACTCGTCCATGCTTGTCTTTCCCAAATAAACAGGGCTTTCTGAGTTAAGCTTTTCTATAACCGTTGCATTATACGGCGGTATATAGTTCTCAAGCATTTTAGATGCGCATGTTGTCTTTATTCCCTTCGTGCATATATTATCCTTTACAGCAAGAGGTATTCCTGTAAGAGAAGCCGCTGTGCCCTTCGCTATTTTCTCGTCAGCTCTTTTGGCGCTCTCAATTGCCTCATCCTCACAAACGGTAATATATGCACCAAGTACTTCGTTATTTTCTTTTATTTTGTCTATATAAGCCTTAGTAATTTCAAGTGCAGATACCTGTTTTTTATCAAGCATCTGTCTTAATTCTTGTATAGTCTGCATTATAAAACTTCCTTTCCTTAGTCTACGATTTTAGGAACAACAAAAGAATTATCTCTTACTTCCGGTCCTATCTCCACAATTCCTGCCATATTGTCATACTGCTCAACCTTATCTTCTCTAAGTGACGAGAAAGGTACTGCGTTTGACATATCTACGGGATTATATTCAAAATTTGATTCACCTATGGTGTCCATTAAATTCATAATATCTGTCATTTCTTTTCCGTATTCGTCAAGCTCATCTTCACTTAAATGAAGCTTTGACAACTCACATAGGAGCTTAAGTTCGTCCTTTGTAATCATTACAAAAACCTCCTAAAAAAATTTTTAATCCTACAAGCTACATTATACAGTAAAAGCGGATTTTTTTCAAGACAAATTTTATATATTGCAAATTATTTATTGTAAATTGTTATTTTACGTGTTATAATTAAAATATATTGTTGTACTTTTTAATGAAAAGAAAGGACAGGTGATATATAATGATTTCAATTATAGATTACGGAGCCGGAAACTTAAGGTCTGTTCAAAAAGCATTTGAGTTTTTAGGATATAGTGCAGAAATTACCTCAGACAAGGGTAAGATTTTGTCGGCAGACAAGGTAATACTTCCGGGAGTCGGTGCATTCGGCGACTGTATGCGGAATTTAAACAGTTATGATGTTACAGACTGCATACACAAGGTTATAGAGAACAAAACCCCGTTTCTCGGAATTTGTCTCGGACTTCAGCTATTATTCGAAAAAAGCGAAGAAAGCAAAGGTGTTACGGGACTTTCGGTATTTGAGGGCAATATAGTTGAAATTCCAAAGTGCGAAGGCTTGAAAATCCCGCACATAGGCTGGAATTCCATTGAATACAACAAGGAATGTCCGATATTTAAAGGACTTCCCGAAAATCCTTTTGTATACTTTGTTCATTCATATTATATGAATCCAAAGAACGAAAACATAATCTCTGCAAAAACCGAGTACGGAGCAAAGCTTCCTATTGCATTATGGTCGGAAAACACCTTTGCAACTCAATTCCATCCCGAAAAAAGCGGTGATATAGGTCTTACAATACTTAAAAACTTTGCAGAGCTTTAATATAATTGAACGATAACCTAAAATATTATGAAAGGACTGACGTATAATGTTTGCAAAACGAATAATTCCCTGTCTTGATGTACATGCCGGACGAGTTGTAAAGGGAGTAAATTTTGTAAATTTAAGAGATGCGGGCGATCCTGTTGAAATAGCTAAAATATACAACAAAGCAGGAGCGGACGAGCTTGTATTTCTTGATATAACCGCAACACACGAAGCACGAGGAACTGTTGTCGATATGGTAAGACGAGTTGCGGAAACTGTATTTATACCGTTCACAGTAGGCGGAGGAATAAAAACTGTTGAAGATTTCAGAGTTTTGCTTAAAGAGGGAGCGGACAAAATTTCAATTAATTCATCCGCCATCCGAAACCCAAGGCTTATAAGCGATGCGGCGGATAAATTCGGAAGTCAGTGCGTAGTTGTCGCAATCGACGCAAAACAAAGAGAAGATAAAAGCGGCTGGAATGTCTTTGTAAACGGCGGAAGAATTGATACCGGAATTGACGCTGTTGAATGGGCAGTTAAGGCAAACTCACTCGGTGCCGGCGAAATTCTGCTTACATCTATGGACTGCGACGGTACAAAAGCCGGATATGACAATGCTCTTACAAAGGCGGTTTCCGAAAATGTTTCAATACCTGTAATCGCTTCGGGGGGTGCCGGAACTATGGAGCATTTTAAAGAAACCCTAACCGACGGAATGGCAGATGCAGCTTTAGCAGCTTCATTATTTCACTTCCGTGAAATTGAAATTTCTGACCTCAAAAGCTATCTTAAATCTGAAGGAGTTCCGGTAAGAATTAACTAAATCGCATTTAAAAATTAACATTATTTTAAGGAGTTTAATATGGAAAATTTTAAGATAACCAAAGAAATGCTAAAAAGCGGAAACATTTTAGTTTCTTTGATTGAAAAATATAATAAAGAAGACAACGAGAACAGTAAAAATAATTTCAGAGGTGTTTTAAGATGTCTGCGTGACTCAACTGTAATAGTTCCTCTAAATGTAAAGCTTTCTGATGAAGATATAGAAAAAATCAAGAATTCAAACGGCAGATATTTTGTTTCAATCAGCAACAATATTAATATAGCTGCCGATATAATCGAGAGTAATGACGGTGACAAGTACTTTCCGGTATTTTCACAAAAGGCTCAAATTCCTCCAAAGTACGGCAAAAACTTCAATCTTCTTCCTATAGAATTTACAACGGTTATAGAGCTTGCAAAAACCCATGACGTTAAGGGGATAGTGGTTGACCCATTCAGCGAAAACTTTATTGTTCCATCCGACATATATGATGCAGTTAAAGAACTGCCAAGCGAAATTGAAGAATAAAATTCAACATTCCCCGCCTCACAGAAAGGCGGGGAAATTTTAATTTAATTATACTGAAAATCAGCAGTTTGTTCCATAAAATATTTCTGAGCATTAAGCTTTCGCTTTGCACGTGAAATTACTCTGCGGTATTTTCCGTCATTTCGCTGTATTCTAACCTTAACATTGTCTGAAATATACACC
This sequence comes from uncultured Clostridia bacterium, assembly GCA_945878965.1. Lineage (GTDB taxonomy): Bacteria > Bacillota > Clostridia > Monoglobales > Monoglobaceae > CAMCUJ01. The sequence continues at coordinate 4,579 of CAMCUJ010000047.1, read as the reverse complement.
TTTATTATATCAATAATCCTCTTTTTAATATTCTCATCCTCAATAGGAAACAAAATCTCAACACGTCTGTTTAAATTTCTCGGCATCCAATCTGCACTCGAAAGATAGATTTCCTTATTACCGCCGTTTTCAAAATAATAAATTCTGCTGTGCTCAAGATATCTTCCCACAATGCTCCTGACACGAATATTATCGCTTACACCCTCAATTCCACTCTTTAAACAGCAAATTCCTCGAACAATGAGTTCAATCTTAACACCCACCATAGATGCCTTATATAAAAGCTTAATTATATCCTCATCAACAAGTGAATTCATCTTTGCAATTATAACAGCCTTTTTGCCGTTCTTTGCATTCTCGATTTCTCTTTTTATAAGGTACTCAAACTTTTCTCTCAGTCCGTCAGGTGCCGCAGCAAGCTTATTCCACTTAGTATGCTTTATGTAACCCGAAAGCATATTAAAAAACTCCGAAGAATCCTCACCAAGCTTTTCATCGCAGGTAAGAAGTCCCATATCGGTATAAAGCCTTGCGGTAATATCGTTGTAATTTCCTGTTCCAAAGTGCATATATCGCCTTATCTCATTATTCTCACGCCTCACAACCATAGTAACTTTACTGTGCGTTTTAAGACCTACCAAGCCGTAAATTACGTGACATCCGGCAAGTTCAAGACGCTTTGCCCAATGAATATTGTTTTCCTCATCAAACCTTGCTTTTACCTCAAGAAGAACCATAACCTGTTTTCCACGTTCAGCCGCCGCCTCCAAAGCCTTAATTATAGGCGAATTTCCGCTTACACGGTAAAGAGTCTGCTTTATTGCAAGAACATTCGGATCCTTTGCGGCTTTTTCGATAAAATCAACCACAGTTGAAAACGAATCATAGGGATGGTGAAGAAAAATATCACCGTTTCGTATTTCCCGGAAAATATCACCTCTTAACAAACGTTCGGATATTTGGGGAATATACTTCTCATATACAAATTCAGAATTATCCGAAAACTGACTCATCTTGCCTAAGAAGCTTAGATCAAGAGGAACATTCATTCTATAAAGCTCAGAATCATCAAGATCAAGCTCCTTCTTTAGCATTTTTAGCATACTGCTCTCCATTGTGTTGGAGTATTCAAGCTTTACAGCTCTTCCCCACTGACGTTCCTTAAGCGATTTTTCTATAGACTTAAGCAAATCCTCGGCATCCTCCTCTTCAAGTGTCAGATCCGCATTTCTGATTATTCTGAACTCTGCACACTCTGCAATTTCTCTGCCTATAAACAGTTTTTTAAGGTTTGAAATTATTATATCGCTCATTCGGGTAACATTTATCTCGTTCTTATTTTCCGACGGAATTTTAACAAGACTCGGTAAAACTCCCGGAACCTGAACTATGGCAAATCTTTTTTTCTTACTCTTTTTATCTGAGCTTTTAAGATAAATTCCAAGATTCAATCTCTTATTTGCAAGAAACGGAAACGGTCTTGAACTGTCAACCGCCATAGGTGTAAGCACAGGATATACCATTTTATCAAAATAGGCTTCGATAAATTCTGTTTGTTTTTCGTTATATTCATTATGTTTTAAGATATGAATGTTATTTTCTCCAAGCTCCTCAATAAGCTTTTCATAAGTTGTGAAAAGCTTATTTGTAAGGCGTTTGGTAGCCTTTGAAATTTCCTTTAAAAGAACTGATGGTTTAAGTCCGGAAGCATCCGCCTTATCGTAACCGGCAAGAACCTGATCCTTTATAGATGCAACTCTGACCATAAAAAATTCATCATAGTTGGAATTGAAAATAGATACGAATTTACAGCGTTCAAACAGCGGATTGTTCACATCCTTAGCTTCTTCCAAAACTCTGCTGTTAAATTCTATCCAACTCAATTCACGATTTATGTAAAATTCCGAATTATTTAAATCAATCTCCACAAAATCACCTCATAACTTTATTCAAATCCTTTTTATTAAATTCTTTAGTCTTATTATATAATGAATTATAATAACTTTCAATCAAGTATATATAATTTATAAGTTAAATCTATGTAAAATACAGCAGCAGTATTTCTCAGTTCGGTAAAATCCGAATATGTAAAATAAACTGCTGCTGTAATTAAATATTAAAAATTGTAAATTACTTAGATGCACCAAGAGCCTTAAGACGCTCGATTGACGGTTCATAATCATATTCCGCTGCCATTTTATAATATTTAACAGCAGCCTCATTATTTCCGAACGCCTCATAAAATGCCGCAAGGTTATGCATTGCCATATAACTTCCCATTCCGAAAATTCCGTCGTATTTATCGGTTTCTCCTATCTCTATGCAGGTAAGATAATTAGTTTCTATAAGTCCAAGATACCCTATGTATTTTTGTATATCTGACATTATAAGTTCCATATAAAACAAAGCTGAATTAAATAGGTAATTAGGATAATCGATAAATTTTTCTCTTTCATTTTCTACTACCTTTAAACCTTCATCCATATAACCGGAATTTTTTAAACATAATATATATTCACAAATAAATCCCGGAAAATAAGGTGCTCTCCTATCCGCTGTTTTATATGCCTCCCTAAAATATTTTGAAGCATTTTTATAGTCCTTTAAAAATTCATACTCTTTTCCAAGCTGAAAGTTATAATATGCATTGGTTTTATCATGCTTAAGCTCTTCTATAAGCAAATCCATATTACGCTTAGACTTATAATTTTCCCTATCTACATAACCATCGTGTCCCAATACCAAAGGTAATTCAACCGCCTTAAGCGTACTGTTTACCTGTTCATGAATTTTACCTCTGTATCTTTCGCTTTTAGGAAAAACCCTTGTTATTTTAATCGCAGAATATCCATCTGTTGTATCCATATCCGAAAGATAATCATTTCTTGAAACTATTCCTATAACATTTCCTTTAAGCATAGCCTTGACCTTGTCTAAATCCATACTTTCTATCCATTCATCAGTATCAAGAACCAATACATAATCCGAATCTACCTTTTCAATTGAAAAATTTCTTGCTGCCGAAAAATCGCCTATCCATTCAAAGTTATAGACCTTATCGGTAAATTCTCTTGCAACCTCAACCGAATTATCCTCAGAGCCTGTATCAACAACCACTATTTCATCAACATAATTCTTAACACTTTCAAGGCAGCGTCTTAACTTTTCCGCCTCATTTTTAGTTATCATAGCTAATGCCAATGTTTTCATACTAATTCACCCATTTCATAATTATAATCTTCTCTACAAGGGAAATAAACAATTTTAAACTGTTTAAAAATAATAATATTTCTATTTAATCAATATTTATCATTTACTCTTTGTCGATAAAAGCAAGCAATATTGATAAACCACCTCCTGATTAGTTTGTAAAAAGCTGAGTCCATGCAAAACCACGATACGGGCCACTCTGAACCTTTACGGCACCTATACCGATTTTCCCAAAGCTTCCGGATAGAATATTCTCTCTGTGACCCTGTGAGTTCATCCAGCCGCTTACAACGGACTCGGGAGTTGACTGACCTATTGCAATATTTTCGCCTGCCGTCATATAATCTATATTAAATTCTTTAAAAACCGTAAAACACGAACTGCCGTCCGGACGTGTATGCGAGAACACATCTACAATTTCTGCCGAACGCTTAATAGCTGCTTTAGTTATATTCAAATCCCATTTAAGAGGAGGAAGTCCATACTTCTCTCTCTCACAATTTACAAGATAGACCACCTGATTAAGCTCATCAAAATATTCAATCTCTCCTCTGTATGAATTATAGTCTATATCTCCGCCGTTATCGGTTGTAATATAAATGGAATTCCATTTTTCGCTCCACTCAACATTAAAGCCTAATAATTCACCAAGGTCACGAAGCTTAAAATAATTGTTGAATTTGATATTGTAACCTACAGGATTAACCTCTGTGCCGTCAATAAAAATTTTAGACTGAGTATATGAAGCAGACTGAATTGACGGATTTTCATCTACCAATGTATAGTTATTTTCCGGACCTTCGCCTGTGGTAATAGAAATTATATCATAATTCCCATCATATGAAACTTTAAACTTACAATTTGTAGATGAAAGTGCTGCTGCTAAATCACGAAGCTTAAAATAATTATTAAACTCTACATTATACCCCTGAATGTAAGTTTCACAACCGTCAACATATATTTTGGATGATGTAGGCGATGCTGATTTTAATTCGTTTGCCATACACTCGGAATATGAAACCGAAATCAAAGCCGCTGCCATAACAATCACTGCAGAAATCTTCTTTAATATTGAAAAATTAAATTTCTTCTTATTCATAAATAAAATTTCCCTTCAAAAAATAATTTTAAATTTATATCTTTAATTATACCGCAAAAAATTATTTTTATCAACCTTTAATATAATTATATAATTTTAAAATTTGGATTTCTTTATTTTACGAATAAGCGGTTTACTTATTAGACCTCTCCCCTACAGATTTATATTTTTATTGATTTTTTCGGGACGTCGAGGACGCCGTCCCCTACTATCTCATAACATCTTAATATTTACGCTCTTTAAGGTGTAGGGGCGAACTGTGTTCGCCCG
>CAMCUJ010000046.1 GCA_945878965.1 uncultured Clostridia bacterium | reverse complement strand
TTTTTAAATTCTCTTAAATAATTCGATTACTGATAATCAAAATAAATGTTTAGCAGTTTCTTTTATCAAAGTATGTGCTTTCTGCCGGATAATCCTGATTTCCGTAGCTTTTCAGTGCTTCTTTATTTTCAGCTATATTCTTTATACTTTGTCTGCAATCAGCCATTTTCTTTGTTATCTCAGTAACAACCTTGTCATTCGCTTCACGAATATCATTTTTTAGATTTGTTACTTTCTCGGTATGTGTCTCTTTAAAGCTTAAAACATCTTGATCTTCAGTAAGCTCCGACTCAAGCCTATTCATTTCTTCAATGATAAGATTTGACTCATCTATAAGCTTTCCACGCTTTTCGGTAAAATTCACAAGCTTATCTATATCATCCTTCTCGGCAAGCTCAAGCTGTTCATTTGCCATTTTAAGTACATAACCAAGCTTTTCCTCAACATTTAAGGCAAGCTTTTTATAAAGTTCAAATTTATCAGCCATTATATATAACTCCTGTCGCCATTGTATGAATGTTTCTCTATTCTGTCAAGATGATTAGCCTCTTTCCAAGTCTTGGCGTATTCATGAACCATATCGGTAATTTTCTCAAGACTTTCGATATTTTGATTTATTGTTATTTTAACAAGCTCCATATACATATAATTATACATTATATATATCTGATTAGAAATATCATAGTCAAAATTAAGTGAATCGATAAGCTCAACGAGTATATCCTCGGCCTTAAGTATATACTTATTAGCCTCAAGCTTATTACCTTTAACCATCTCGCTTTTAGCATTTTCAAGAAATTTATAACAGCCTTCAAATAATTTTACTATTACTTCGCCCGGCGAAATACTTTCTATACTATTCTTTTTATATTTTTCATAAGGATTTGAAGGAAACACTATATTTCACCCTTTCTTTCATATTAATTGCCCTTTAATACAGATATCAAAATACTAAAGGATATATTAAACTATTTAAGATATCCTATCAGGATGTAATTTTTATGACAGTCCGTGTCCGTATTTAATTCAAATCCACTCCGTTAAACTTGAATTTTAATTTTATTTATTATCAGAATCCTAAAGAATTCATCTGTGACTGAAGCTTTGCAATAGTAGATTCCATTGTAGCATATCTGTCGTAAAGAGCATCTTCCTTTTGCTCAAGAACATCGTACAATTCATCAATTTTTTTAGTATAAGACGAAATCGACTTAGTAAATCCCGAAATAGTAACATCTCTGATTGTATCAACAGCAGTATCCAATCTGTTTGCAAATGTCTCAGCAATTCCGCCTTTACCGGCAAACATCTGGGCTACTGATTCAGAATCATTTTCCAAAGCCTCTTTAAGCTTTGCCTCATCAAGAACTATCTGACCCTTAGTTTCATAAGAACCTGTTTTAATGCCTATGCTTGCAAGTGTTTTTCCGGTTCCTGCAACATCACTCTGACTGAACATAGAACGCATTCCAGAAACAAGGCTCGAAAGAGTACGGTCATTATAGAACATACCCTGCTTTGCTTTCTTTGTCCATTCCTCAATATCAGCTTCCTTCATATCAGCCTTTTCATCATCTGTAAGAGGAAGATATGATGATGATTTACGTTCCGCAACCTTAGAATTAATATCGGAAACAAGTGCATTATAATCATCAACAAATGCCTTAATTCTGTTAAATACAGAATCTGTGTCCTTTTTAACAGTTGCATTAATGTTAAGGTCACTTCCGTTTGCAAGAGTTTCAAACTTAAGACCGCCTACTGCGAATGTATTGCTTGCACTCTCGTGCTTTTCGCCGTCAATCGTAACAGAAGCGTTTGTACCCTCTGCCACAACACCGCTGCCGAACATCGCACCGCTTATAGATACCTTTTGGTTTGCACCTGTTTCGTTTGTCTTAAGCTCAAATCTTCTTGAAAGCTCATTGAATGAAAGCTTTGCGTCAATTCCTGAATTGTTGATTTCGCTTAGGAAGCTTGAAATTGTAGTATCAGCCGAGAAGGTTTTTTCAACAACCGTAATATCCGTGCCGTTGTCGACATTTAGAGTTACCTTGTAGTTACCATTAGCGTCAGCTTCAGCAAAGGTTCTGCCCTTCGCCTTAAACATTTCGGCAACCTCAGCAAGCGTCTTTCCTGAAATAGTACCGCTTTCTATGTAAAGCTTATCTGATGACGCAGTAGCTTTTGTTGCAACAGTTACATCAGTAATCTTATGCGAGTCTATATCAGCTGAAGATGTAGCTGTAATCTTTACATTACTGTTTTCCGTAAGCGAAACGGTCTTTGCATTCATTGATTCGCTTGACTTAAGAGTTGTTGACGGACTCGAATAGCTGAAATACTTATACTTAAAATCCGTAAGCTTGGTGTTCATCTCACGATATGCATCTTTCTTCCACTCCGTAAGTGTTTTCTGCTTAGTAGCAGTGTCAATTTTATTATAGTATGTCTGAAGAGATGCCTGTACCAATGAATCTATATCAACACCTGATGCCAAACCTGAATATCTCGTTCTTGCTATATTTGATGCATACATAATTTTACCTCCTGTAATAATATATTTTTTAATTACGAATCCGACTGTGGTATATGCTCCTGTATCAGATTCGTTATAATTTGCATTAGTTCAATAAGGCGCAGAGCGCCGTTATTCAACGTTTTCGGTGGAAAAAAGGTACTCCCGCCGAAAAAATCAAGTGGAACCGCCGCCTAAGATGCGGGGGACATCTTGATTTAGTTATATGCTTGAAAATTAATCCTATATTCTTTCACTTAGTATTATCGTGCAGTAATAATATTTCTTTAGACTTATAATCAAAATAAATTATTTATACTTAAAAGCATAATACTCACGATATATGAATATATATCTATATAAATAATAAACTCAAGCAGATATTAGAAATATGTTAAAACGAGGTGTATAAAGAATGTCTTTGAATTTAGAAAAAGAAACAGTAAATTTAAGCGAAGTGTTTTCGATGCAGTATACAAATGTGAATGCGGAAAGTGATGTAATAGTTCCCGATATCAAGCCGGATATTTCAAAGGTTCTTGAGATAAGCGGAACACCCCAAATAACCCAGCAAAACATTCAGCAGGATAAGCTGTACGTACAAGGAGTAGTTAAGCTTACGGTTTTATATATTCCCGACAGTGATATATTAAGCGGAGTAAGGTCAATGAATGTAAGCCTTGATTTCAGCCATCTTTTAGGCGTTCCTGGAGCAAAGCCCGATATGAAGCTTTCAAGCGAAACGGAAATAGAAAACATAAGCTTTTCGCTTATTAACGGCAGAAAGATTAATATAAGATGCAAGATAGGTCTAAGTCTTAAGGTAAGCATCCCTACAGAAATACAAATACCGATTTGCGTCACAAGCGATACAGCGGTACAAACCAAAAAATGCGATATGAAGCTTATGCCGTACTTGGAGGAAACGGTTCGTGATGTTGTTATAAGAAAATCACTTGAAGTTCCAAACGGCAAAAGCGATATAGCAGAGGTTCTCAAGATAACAGCAAAGCCTCAGAATGTAATTCTAAGTGCAAAGGAAGGCGGAGTTAAGCTAAGCGGAGATATGGATATATGTACGCTTTACTGCGGAATTGATGAGAATTCTCCTGTTATGTTTATGCAGCATTGTATTCCTCTTGATGAGGAGCTTGAAATTGACGGAGTTAATGAAAATTCAGAGCTTGAGGGTGAATACAAGGTCTTTGATATATACTGTGAAATTCAGCCGGACAGCGACGGCGATAACCGTATTTTAGGCGTTGAAATTGTACTTAAAGCAGTTATAAAGCCATTAACACTTATGAATGTGAGTATTGTAGACGATGCCTATTCGCTTAATTCCGATACGGAAATAGTGAAAAAGGATTATAAAATCGAACAGCTTATAGATAAGCTTAAGTGTGAGGAAACAGCAAAGCTTTCAGCAGAAATTCCTGATTATCTTCCGGAGGTTTCTCAGATATGCGACTGTAATTTCGGAATCAATATTAATAATGTCAACATTGAAGATGGCAGAATCACACTCTATGGTACATATGTAATAAGAATGCTTTATATTTCGGAAAATTCCGATGCACCCGTGTCCGGATTTGAACACACTTCATCATTTGAGCATATATTTGAAACCTCAGTATCCGATACAAGTCTTGCCTGCGACGCTCAGGCAGAGCCGCTGTATATAGGCTATACAATAACATCATCAAGAAATGTGGAATTCAGATTGAAAAGCGGTTTAAGGCTCACTCTTTTTAAAACCGGAGATGTTAAGCTTATTGACGAAATAAATATTATCGAAAACAGTCAGACGGGCGAAAAATCACCGAGTATTGTTATATACTTTGCCCAAAACGGTGATACTGTATGGGATATTGCAAAACGCTATAAGGCAACACCGGAAAGTATCCGCAGCACCAACAACATTACAGATGATAATCTTACGAACGGTCAGCGTATATTTTTGTCACCCGCAGCGGCAGCTTCTTCCTGCAATTCTGCCGACGGCAAATGATTCATTGCCTGTTACTTCACCAATAAAAAGAAACGGAATATTTAAAATGGAATTTGCATTTAGTTTAACCTCCCTTTGTCAAGGGAGGTTTTATTCGTCGGTACTAAATATACACACTTGCCTGCCAATTTTCTCGGCAGACAAGTAAGGTTTAAAACTGTTGTTACTTATTAACAACTACGATATGATTATAAGGAATAGAAATCTTGTTTTCATCAAGACTGAGCTTTATAACCTTAAGAAGCGCTCTTTCGGCTGCGAACTGGTCGCCGCTTGCACAGTTTGCGGTAACCCGCAGCTGAACCGAAGACTCAGAAAGCTTGCTTACACCTAAAACATCAGTCTGAGTTATAAATGCAAGCTCTGCGTTATTCTCACAGTCAAGTGCCTTTTTAAGCACCTCAATTGCAAAATCAATATCTGCATCATAATCTATATCAACATCAATTATAACCTGACGTTCTCCTCTTGAATGATTGATTACCTCGCTTATAGAACCGTTAGGAATTGTAAATAAATCACCCTTGGCATTTCTCACCTGCGTACTCCTTAATCCAAGCTGAACTATGTTTCCCGTAAATCCCGATATAGTTACAAGCTCGCCTACCGCATACTGATTTTCAAAAAGAATAAAAAATCCCGATATCATATCCTTAACAAGTCCCTGAGCTCCGAAACTGATTCCGACGCCGACAACTCCCGTAGCCGCAATAACCGTTGCCGGATTTACTCCAAATAGTACCCTTGCACACTCAAGAACCGCTATAAAGTAAATTATAGCTGTCGTAATAGAGCTTAATATCTTCATTACCGTTTCGGCACGTCTTGTATCGTCCGGCATTTTCTTAATCACACGCTTTATAAAACCCTTTACAATACGGTTCATAACAAAGGCAACCACTAATACTATTACCGTTTTTACAAGTCCGTTGTCAAATATTTTTATAACACTGTCAAGGTTTAAGCTGCTTAAAAATTCATTCATTTTTACATATCCTCCTTTAGTAAGGCAACGAAATAAGCTCCAATATCGCTATTTCCGCACCAATAATTCCTTATTCCTCATTTTGAGCTCCCGAAATCGGAAGTCTTACCGTAACTCTTGTGAACTCTCCGAGCGTACTTTCAATCTTAATTGTTCCGCCATGACCTTCAACAATTTCCTTAGCAATAGCAAGTCCAAGTCCCGTGCCTCCGCTTTCTCTGGCTCTGTCCTTGTTTACTCTGTAAAATCTCTCAAAAACGTGCGGCAAGTCCTCCTCGGGTATTCCATAGCCGTTATCCTCAACCTTGAAATAGACCTCATTATTAAGACAGCCTGCAAAAATCTTTATTACTCCTTTATCATCACTGTATTTCATAGCGTTTGAAATTATATTCTTAATTACTCTTTCAAGCTTAAGCTTATCCGCATATATTTCAGGCATTTCATTAAGGCGTGTATATGTAAGAGTCTTATTCTGATTTTCAGCCTCAAGAGAAAACTGCTGTGCAAGTCCTCTCAAAAGCTCATCAAGCGAAAATACCTCATTGTTCATAACGCCTTTTTGTGCATCCATCTTTGAAAGAATAAGCAGATTTTTAACCATTGCCGTCATTTTATCCGTTTCACTTATTATAGTGTTTAAAAACGACTCCGTCATCTCTTTATCGTCGGCATATCCGTATAAAAGGGTTTCACTGTAGGTTCTTATGGTTGTAAGAGGAGTCTTAAGCTCATGCGATACCTCCGCCACAAAGTTCTGCCTTGCCTCATTAAGATTAAACTGCTCCGTAAAATCATCAAAAACGCAGACAATTCCGAAAATCTTCTCATCGTCCATACGAAACGGCGTGAATGATACCTTGATATGCCTCATTCCATAATTAATTTCTTCAACCTTAGTCCTGTCCGGAAGATATACAAACTCTGCCATACAGATGTCCGATGCCCTCGCTCCGAAAAATTCATCAAAGCGTATATTTTTAATTTCTTCTTCGGAAATGCCAAGCATTTTCTTTGCGGCGGTATTTATATGAATTATCTCCTGTTTAGTGTTAAACGCTATAATTCCGCTTGTTACATTCTCCATTATAGCCTCAGCCTTATTCTTTTCAGCCGAGCTTTCGTCAATTGCGGCGGTCATAACATCGCCCATATAGTTAAAGCCCTCAATAAGCTCACCTATCTCATCCTTTGAAGCCGCCTTAAGCCTTACTCCAAAGTTACCCTTAGAAAATTCCTCAGCCTGTCTTGTAAGCTGTTTTATAGGCGTTGTAATGGTTCTTGAGAATATAAAACCGAGTATAAGAGATATGAGTATTCCAAGCCCAAGCGACTGAAATAATATTCCGAGCATAGACTTTACAAGCCTTCCAAGCGACATATCACGGTCTATTATATAAATTATATATCCGCTGTTTCCGCTTCCGGATATATATTCCGCATAGTCAACAAATGAAGTGTTAAAGCTCATTTTGTCGCCTCGGCTCTTAGTCATAGCGTGAATAATATTCGGAGTCTTTGCCACAGTCTGTCCGTCTTTATCGCTTGAAGCAATAACACTTCCGTCCTTTGCATTAAGAATATAGCATGAACGGTATTTGCTTAACGCAATATCTCTTGAATACTCCAGGAATACATTTTCTATATCCTTGCCATCCTCAATTGCAGTCACAACCGCTCTTGCAAACGGACCTTCAACCACCTGACTTATCTGTGCGGAAAACGATTCCTGATATGTTCTCATCAAATTACTGAGCTGAAATATTCCCGTAATCAAGAGAACAGATATCACCAGCAAAACAAACATAATTACAAGCTTAAGCTGTAAACCTTTTTTCATATTTCACACACTCCTAACGACCACAGTCGTTTCTGCAATGTTCATAAATCCATTACAATACATTCTTTCTTGTAAATAAGGATTTAAACATCCTGTTCTTAAACGAAATCCTGCATCTAAGCCTTGAATTTTTATATTCCTTTTTGCATCGCTTTTTTGAACACTGCGCCTCGTGTATTCCCTGCTCAACATTTTCGTTAAGCCCACGCCTTTTATAATATCGCTTAAGCCTTTTAACTCCGTTTGAAAGATAAATCTTATTTCCAAACCTCTGCATAGGCGTAAGGTTTTTATACCTTATATAAAGATTGTTCCTCGACTTAAATCTTACCGTAAAATCGCATTCTCTGCCTCCGGATAGAGTAAATCCCGAATGATACGCTATCGCATCGGGATTGTATATGGTGCTAAAGCCCTGAAGATATCCTCGTATTCCAAGGTCTGCGTCCTCAAGATAATTGAAAAAGCTCTCGTCAAAACCGCCGAGTATTCTTATAACCTCCTTTCTGTAAAGTGCCGCCGCATTATAAGGTGCCGGAACTACCGTACGCTTTCCTATATTGCTTATGCTCTTTCCTCCGCCTATCTTGTAAACATATCCGGAAGAAGAAAATCCAAGTCCCCTACAGTCAAGAGTTTTGGTTCCGTCATTCTTGATTACAAGAGAAGCCGACGCAAGTATTCTGTATTTACCCTCGTGATTATCGTCAAATACATCAAGCGAGTTTTTAAGCCAGTTTTCATCAAGAATAGTGTCAACGTGAACAAGTGCGGCATATTCACCCTTTGCATATTCAATGCCCTTGTTGTAAGCCGCCGCCACTCCTGTATTCTTTCTGTTTAAAATCACCTTTATATTTTCATAATTCTTCTTCGCAATAAGTATACTGTCATCCTCCGAGGCATTGTCAACAACTATAACCTCTATGCCCTCAAGTCCCCTTATTTCTTTAAGGTTCTGATTATATATCGAATGAATGCAGTTGTCTATATATTTTTCACCATTGTAATTCGGAATAATAAAAGAAACTATCAAATTAATTCCCCCCAAAAAA
>CAMCUJ010000045.1 GCA_945878965.1 uncultured Clostridia bacterium | reverse complement strand
CAGCACCTACAACTGCATATAAGTGCAATGAAAATATTGATGACCCTGTAAAGATGTATCTTGCCGATATCTGTACGGTAACTGCAAACATCGTCGGAATTCCTGCGATTAATACAACCTGCGGATATGACAAAAACGGTATGCCGATTGGAATGTCCATATCTGCTAAGCATTTTGACGATGCTAAGGTAATTCAGTTTGCAGACTGCTTTGAAAAACAGTTTAAGAGAATTGAGAGTAAATAGGAATAAGAAATTAAATCAGTCCGTTTAAGATTTAAATCTAAATCATCAATACGGACGGAAAGGCTTGGAATAAAACTATGAGTAAAAAATACGAAACAGTAATAGGTCTTGAAATTCATGCCGAGCTTTCAACAAACACTAAGGTTTTTTGCAGCTGTAGTGCTGAATTTGGAGGAGAGACCAATACACATATATGCCCGAGATGTACAGGTCAGCCGGGAGCGCTTCCTATAATCAATAAGGCGGCGGTTGAATTTGCGGTACGTGCCGGACTTACATTTGGATGTGATATAAACAGATATTCAAGATTTGACCGTAAGAATTATTTCTATCCGGATTTGCCGAAGGCATATCAGATTTCGCAGCTTGATTTACCGCTTTGTCTTAACGGTAAATTGGAGCTTTCAACAGGAAATGTTGTAAGAATTAACAGAATACATCTTGAGGAGGATGCCGGAAAGCTTATTCACGATGATTATCACGGCGAGAGCCTTGCAAACTATAATCGATGCAGTGTTCCGCTTATAGAGATTGTAACTGAGCCGGATATTCGTTCGGCGGAGGAAGCGGCAGAGTTCGTATCAAAAATCGGACTTTATCTTAAGTATCTTGGAGTTTGTGACGCTAAGATGCAGGAGGGTTCTATAAGAGCCGATGTAAATATATCGCTAAGAGAATTTGGATCAGATAAGTTTGGTGAGAGAACCGAAATTAAAAATATGAATTCAATGCGTGGAATTCAAAGAGCGATAGAATATGAGATAGAACGTCAGACAGAGCTTTTGGAGGACGGAGAAAAGAACGTTCAGGAAACACGAAAGTTCGATGACGCCATGGGAATTACAAAACCGCTCAGAACTAAGGAAAATGCTAACGATTACAGATATTTCCCTGAACCTGATATTCTTGCTGTAACATTTACTGATGAGGATATAGAAAATATAAGAAAAGACATTCCGCTTCTTCCACACGAAAAAGTAGCAAAGTATGTAAATGACTACAAGCTTTCAGAGGAAGATGCAAGAGTTATAACACTTGAAAAATATTTATCGGATTTCTATGATGAAACTGTTGCAATTTATCCTGAGTACAAAAAGGTTGCTAATATGTTCTTAACTGAGATAATGCGACGAGTTAAGGATACAGATGCAGAGGAGATACCAATAGCTGCAAAGGATTTTGCGAAGATTGTGGAAATGTCTGAAACTAATGTTGTAAACAGAAACGATGCAAAGGACATAATCCGAGTAATGTTTGAAGAGGGCGGCGACCCTATGGAGATTGCAAAGGCTAAGAATTATATAGTAGTTGAGGATACAAGTGCAATTTCTGAGGTTGTGGATAAGCTTCTTGATGAAAGACCGGATTTAATTGCAGATTACTTTAACGGCAAGACCAATGTATTCGGGTTCTTTATGGGACAGGCAAACAGGGCTTTACGTGGTAAGGCAACACCTATGTCTGTAAAGGAATACATCGAGAAAGCACTTAAAGAAAGAGAGCCTAAGCAGTAACTTTTTCCACGGCGGCATTGAGCCGACGTAAGAAGCTGTGTCGGTCAGCTCTGCTGATATTACGAAAATGACTTGCAATATTGGTGACAGTGCCTGCATTATAGGTTATATACTTATATTGTATTCTTATTTTGAAATTGATGTTATAAAAATTTTATATTTAGACATAATTGTATTAGTATAATTATGTAGAATAAATATATTAATATAGATAGGTGAATAAGAATAAATGGAATGGATAAAGAAAAATTTTAAGGGTATTATTTTATGTTTTGTTGTTGCACTGATTGCGTGGATTTTGGTTAAATGCGTAAATCAGCTTGAGGTTATCGGAGCGCCGGTAATTGCGATTATTTCGGGAATGATAATAACGCTGTTTATTAAGGATAAAAGCAGCTTTAAAAGCGGTATAGCGTTTACGTCAAAGAAGATTTTACAGTATGCGGTTATTCTTTTAGGCTTCGGTCTTAATCTTTCAACCATTGGAAAGGTTGGCTTAACTTCGCTTCCTGTAATTGTTTCAACTATCGGAATATCGCTTATAACTGCATTTGTTATGAAAAAGGTTATGAAAATTCCGACTAAAATTGCAACGCTTATAGGAGTGGGCTCGTCAATCTGCGGAGGCTCTGCCGTTGCGGCAACCGCACCCGTAATTGATGCTGATGATGAGGAAATTGCACAGGCTATATCTGTTATATTTTTGTTTAATGTTATTGCAGCGTTAATATTTCCGACGCTTGGAAATCTGCTTGGATTTTCAAATGAGGGCTTCGGTTTGTTTGCCGGAACAGCAATAAATGACACATCTTCTGTAACATCGGCGGCTTCAACTTGGGACACTATGAAGCAGACAGGAGGAAGTGTTCTTGAATATGCTACAATAGTTAAGCTTACAAGAACGCTTGCCATAATTCCCATAACCTTGGTTTTGGCTTTTGTAAGAATGAAAAAGGCAAAAGCTGATGGTGGTATTGGTGCGAAAAAGGTGTCTGTTAAATCTGTGTTTCCTATGTTTATACTGTATTTTGTTTTAGCCTCTGTTATAACTACAATCATAAATTCTGTGGCTGTCGGTGAAGCACTTGATATGTTTAAGTCGGTATTTTCGTTTTTAAAAGAAGTAAGCAAGTTCTTCATTGTTATGGCAATGGCGGCAATCGGCTTTAATACGGATATAGTAAAGCTTATTAAAACAGGCGGAAAGCCTATTGCTTTAGGTTTTTCGTGCTGGGTTCTGATTACTCTTGTGAGTATTTTAATGCAGAAAGCGCTTAATATATGGTAATTAAATAATGATATAAATTTTCCGGTATCAGGTATAGACCTTGCCGGAAAATTTTAATATATAGCAAAAGCAATATTTGACTAATATTTAATATTTAATGACTTTAATTATTAATAAAGATGTGCTAAGATTAACTAAGAAATTAAAACAAATGTATAATTCGCAGTGCTGATAAAAAGTAAATCTGAATTATGAATTTTGCATTACGAATTAATAAAGGGTGATTTTAAAAATGGAGAAATACTTGGACGAATCTCTTTCAATTGAAGAAAGAGTGGAGGACTTAGCGTCTAAAATGACAATTGAGGAAAAGGCGGGACAGATGCTTTACAAGGCGCTTGGAGTTGAAAGACTGGGAATACATCCGTATAACTGGTGGTGTGAGGCACTCCACGGTGTTGCAAGAGCCGGAACCGCAACTGTATTTCCGCAGTGTATAGGTCTTGGAGCTACATTTAACACCGAGCTTGTACAAAAAATAGCAGATATTATCTCAACAGAGGGCAGAGCAAAATTCAATGAGCAGAAAAAGTACGGCGATTATGATATTTATAAGGGTCTTACATTCTGGACTCCTAATATAAACATATTCAGAGATCCAAGATGGGGCAGAGGACATGAGACATACGGCGAAGACCCATATCTTACAACTCAGATGGGACTTGCGGTTGTAGATGGTCTGCAAGGTAAAGGAAAGCACTTAAAGAGTGCGGCTTGTGCAAAGCATTTTGCGGTACACAGCGGACCTGAGCATTTACGCCACGAGTTTAATGCTGAAGCATCTGAAAAGGATTTATGGGAAACATATCTTCCGGCATTTGAAGCGCTTGTAAAGGAAGGAAACGTTGAAAGCGTTATGGGCGCATATAACAGAACAAACGGCGAGCCTTGCTGCGGAAGCAAGAGATTGCTTGTAGATATTCTAAGAGGCGAATGGGAGTTTAAGGGTCATGTTGTGTCTGACTGCTGGGCGGTACGAGATTTCCATCAAAACCATAAGATTACTGAGGGACCTCAGGATTCAGTTAAGCTTGCGCTTGAGAACGGCTGTGATTTAAACTGCGGCTGTACATATGAGCATATTTTGGCGGCACTTGAGAATGGAAAGCTTACGGAGGAGCCTATTGAAAAGTCAATCAGACGTCTGCTTGCGACATGGTTCAAGCTTGGATTTTTTGATAAGGAAACCGAATACGACGATATTCCGTACAGCGTTGTTGCCTGCAAGGAGCACAGAGAGGTTGCACTTGAGGCGGCAAGGCAGAGTATGGTTATGCTCAAGAATGACGGTATACTTCCGCTTAAGACGGATAATATAAAAACTATAGGTGTAATCGGTCCTAATGCAAACAGCAGAACTACCCTTGTAGGAAATTATAACGGAACACCTAAGAAGTATGTTACTGTTTTAGAGGGTATAATGGACAGAGCCGATGCTATGGGTATAGAAGTAATGTACAGCGAGGGCGGTCATTTATACAAGAATTCCACAACAAGGCTTGCGGAGCTGTTCGACCGTGACAGTGAAGTTCGTACAGTTTGTGATAAGTCTGATGTTATAGTTATGTGCCTTGGACTTGACTCTACCATTGAGGGCGAGCAGGGCGATTCGGGAAATGATTACGGTTCGGGTGACAAGCCGTATTTACAGTTCCCTGAGATTCAAAGACATATTTTAGATATAGCGATTAACTCCGGCAAGCCTGTAATTTTAGTATCGCTTACAGGAAGTACAATGGATTACAGACAAGCAGACGAGGGCTGTTCTGCGGTTATTCAGGCTTGGTATCCGGGCGGTGAAGGCGGAATTGCTGTTGCAGAGCTATTGTTTGGTGATTACTCGCCGTCGGGACGTTTGCCGGTTACTGCATACAGAACTACAGAGGAGCTTCCGGAGTTTACGGATTATTCTATGAAGAACAGAACATACAGATATATGGAAAATCCTGCTATGTATCCGTTCGGATATGGGCTTTCATACACTAAATTTGAGTATGAGGGCGGCGGTGAGGCTGCGCTTAGCGACGAGATGGAATTTGAGGTTACGGTTAAGAATATCGGAGCGGTTGATTCTTATGAGAAGGTACAGCTTTACGTTGAGCCGATTAATCCGAAGTGTATAGTTCCTAAATATGAATTAAGAGGTGTTAAGCCGGTATTTATAAAGAGCGGAGAAGCCGAAACCGTTAAATTTACGGTTAAGAAGAAGGATCTAATGCTTGTTGATGATAACGGCAGGAGGTTTGACCACGAGAACGGATTTAAGGTTTACATAAGCGGAGGTCAGCCGGATGCACGTACATTTGAGCTTACCGGAGTTAAGCCTGTGGTGTTCTCGTTAAGCTGATAAAGTATAACGGCGGTGACGGCGTCGAGGGCGTCCTGAAAAATTTAATGGAAATTATAAATCTGCACGGGCGGATTCCATATCCGCTCGTGAATATATCGTTATCTTCACATGAATTTTTAAGTCTGTTCATTCTATTAATCATTTTTATAATCATTCTTGTAATAACCCTTGCATATATGCAAGAACTTTTTACTTTTGTATATCGGTAATATATCAACATAACTTTTTGAATATTAAATCTCAGTATCGCATAATCTTTTAATAAATGATTGCAAAAAATATAGAATAATAATTATTATTTTGAGGTGTGCATATGTTAAAGAAAATTATTTCAATGGGAATTACAATTATTTTGTTATGTAATTGTTTTGTATTGGTTAAGGCTGAGAATATAGAAGCTCCCGAGATAGTAAGCCAGGTAAATACAGACGTTTCAGCACAGATTGTAAATTCAAAATCAGCGATACTTATGGAGGCAAGTACAGGTCAGGTACTGTATGAGCTTAATGCCGATGAAAAATTGCCTATTGCAAGCGTTACAAAAACTATGACAATGCTTCTTATAATGGAGGCACTGGATAGTGGAAAGATTAATTATGACGATATGGTTTCAACAAGCGAATATGCGGCGTCAATGGGCGGTTCACAGGTGTTTTTGGAGCCGGGCGAGCAAATGAGTGTAAATGATATGCTTAAGGCTATTGCTGTGGCATCGGGAAATGATGCGGCGGTTGCTATGGCTGAATTTATAGGCGGAACCGAATCGGCATTCGTTGAAATGATGAATAAGCGTGCCGCTGAAATAGGTGCTGTTAATACTCATTTCATAAACTGTAACGGTCTTGATGAAACTCCCGAACACCACAGCACTGCCCGAGATGTTGCAATTATTTCCTGTGAACTTTTAAAACACCCTAAAATCCACGAATATACTACAATATGGATGGATACGCTCAGAGATGGACAATTCGGACTTTCAAACACTAATAAATTAATCAGATGTTATGATGGTGCAAACGGTATTAAAACGGGTTCAACATCTATTGCAAAGTACTGTCTTTCTGCTTCTGCAAAGCGGGGAAATATGCAGCTTGTGGCTGTAGTTCTTGCAGCACCTACAACAGCGGACAGATTTGGAAGTGCAACAAAGCTGCTTGATTATGGATTTGCAAATTATGCATTAGTCGATGAAAGTATTTTTACAGAGCCTATTCCCGAGGCTGTGGTAGTTGGCGGAGATAAGGAAAAGCTTCAGTTGGAGGCTGACGGAACACTTAATTTTGTTGTTAAAAAGGGAAATCAGAATAAAGTAAGCCAAGAGTTTATTATTGAACCGGAGATTACTGCTCCGATTGAAAAGGGACAGAAGGTTGGTGAGGTTCATTTTACAATAGACGGGGAGCTGGTTGCGGTTAAGGAGCTTGTGGCTAAAGAAAGCATTGACAGAATAAGCTTATGGAAGATGTTCATTAAGGCTTTGAATAATTGGATTACAGTGTGATTTTACTAATTGGAACGGAGCGTAAACAGAACGGGTGTTGTTTAATGCAGCACCCGTTTTAAACTATAACTACGCATTACGTATTGAATTTAAATATTCTATAGGATTTTCGGTTTTCATCAATGCCGACATAATACATACTCCGCTTGCACCGCAGTTTTTAACCAAGCTTATATTACTTGGCATAATTCCTCCGATTGCATAAACCGGAATATTAACACTTTCGCATATTTCACTGAGAAATTCAAGACCTCTTGCAGGCAGTCCCTTTTTGCAGTCCGTTTCAAATATGTGACCGGCGGTTATATAATCTGCTCCGCTTTTTTCTGCATTTATCGCCTCAGAAACCGAATGAACCGACGTTCCTATTATATCAAAATTATTCATATTAAGTTTAACTATATCAGCGGTAAAAACCGAGTATGGCAGATGAACATTACGTACTTCAAGTTTTTTTGCTATATCCGTGTTGCCATGTGCAAAGAGCGGTATATTATATGCTTTGCATATTTTATCTGCCTTTTTGAATAATTCTGTATATTCGGAATTATTCAGCTGCTTTTCACGAAGAATTATACGGTCTATACCGCCTTTGCATATCATTTCAAGACGAGTAAAAAAATCATCACGGCAAAGAGCTGAGTTTGTTACACATACTATATCAAACATAAATGTAATCCTTCATTACCGGCTGAAGACCTTTAGCCTTTATTGCCGAATATATCTCATCAACCGTTCTGCCGTCAGATATTTCAAACTGTTCATCGCCTTCTTCATCGCCGCAGTGTCCGCCTATTCCTACATTTACACCGGCTGAAATTTTAGTTGCCGCAATATCTATTATATTATCTCTGAAATTTGCGTTTTCTCGTGTTGAAATAGTAATATTTGAATACGGCAGAAAAATTCTGTATGCGGAAACTATTTGAAGTAATTGACGTTCGTGAACGTCCTTTGGATTGATTTTATCGTTGTTTATAATAGGTCGTAAGCGAGGACACGAAATTGCAATTTCCGTATGCGGATATTTTTTTTGTATAAGGCTTGCGTGAATTCCTGTTGCAAATGCATCACGTCTGAAATCATCAAGTCCCAAAAGTGCCGCAAAGCCAACACCTCGCATTCCACCGAGTACAGCTCGTTCCTGTGCATTGATTCTGTATGGGAAAATACGCTTATTGCCACGTAAATGCAGTTTTTCGTATTTTTCTGAATTATAGGTTTCCTGAAATACCGTTACATAATCTGCTCCGCACTCGTGAAGATAACGGTATTCGTCCGAATTCATAGGATATACCTCAAGTCCGATTACATCAAAGTATTTCTTTGCAATTTTGCAGGCTTCACCTATATATTCAACATCGGAATATTTACGGCTTTCGCCTGTAAGTATAAGAACCTCTCTAAGTCCGGTTTCATGTATTGCCTGCATTTCACGCTCTATTTTATCATAGTCAAGCTTTGCACGTTTAATATTGTTCGTGCAGTTAAATCCGCAGTAAACGCAATGGTTTTCACAATAATTGGCAATATAGA
>CAMCUJ010000044.1 GCA_945878965.1 uncultured Clostridia bacterium | reverse complement strand
CCATTATTTTATTTTCACCTTAATCTTTATTTTGTATTTATTCTACTGCCTTTCATCGGCAAAAAGCTGACAATTGGCGACAGCGAATAGGGTCAAGGGACAGAACGTCCCTTGCAGGGTTCAAAGGGACAGAGTCCCTTGCGGAGTTTGAGGCAGAGCCTCAAGGTTTTTGTCTGCGGAGCAGACCTGTTACGAAGTAACAATTTTTCTTTTGGTTCTTTTCTTTGCGTCCTAACGCAAAAAGAAAAGAACAGCGGCGGCGTTCGCCGTCGCACAGGCGAACACACAGAATCGACCCTGAAATTATAAATATCCGTAACGATAATCGGGACGCCCTCGACGCCGTCCCCTACAGCAGATAACAATTGCTCTCACACGGGCGAACACAGTTCGCCCCTACAATTTTAAATTTTACCGATAATGTTTGCCATTATGCCCTGTCGGCGATAGCCGACCGAGAATGCTTCATTACGGCAACAGCGTTGCCGTGGTGATGTGCCTCAGTCACTATATGTCAAGGTTTACGACTGACGCTGCATTTTCCTCAATAAAGTTACGTCTTGGTTCTACCTTATCACCCATAAGAATTGTAAATATCTCATCAGCCGCAATAGCGTCCTCCATCTCAACCTTAAGCATTATTCTGGTCTCCGGATTCATTGTAGTTTCCCAAAGCTGCTCGGGATTCATCTCACCAAGACCCTTATATCTCTGAATTGATGCGTCCGGTATCTCAAGAAGTGCTTCCTTTAGTCCGTTTTCATCATACGCATATCTTATTTTCTTTCCCTTATAAACCTTATAAAGCGGCGGCTGTGCTATATAAACATGTCCCTCCTCTATAAGAGGACGCATAAATCTGAAGAAAAATGTTAAAAGCAACGTTCTTATATGCGCTCCGTCAACATCAGCATCCGCCATTATTACTATCTTGCCGTATCTTAACTTCGATGTATCAAAATCATCGCCTATTCCGGCGCCGAGTGCTGTAATTACAGGAAGAAGCTTATCGTTGTTATAAACCTTGTCTATTCTCGACTTCTCAACATTAAGCATCTTTCCCCAAAGCGGAAGTATCGCCTGATATCTTCGGTCACGACCCTGCTTTGCCGAACCTCCCGCAGAATCTCCCTCAACTATATATATTTCGGTAAATTCCGTATCCTTTGAAGAACAATCCGCAAGCTTACCCGGAAGAGTTGTACTTTCAAGAGCCGATTTACGTCTTGTGTTCTCTCTCGCTCTCTTTGCCGCTTCTCTCGCCTTTGCCGCAGTCATCGCTTTATCCACAACTATTCTCGCAATAGACGGATTTTCTTCAAGAAATTCACTAAGCTTATCACTTACCATCTTTTCAACCATAGAGCGTATCTCACTGTTTCCAAGCTTAGTCTTAGTCTGTCCCTCAAACTGTGCTTCCATAACCTTTACGCTGATTATACAGGAAAGTCCCTCTCTTGTATCCTCGCCCTTAAGGTTTTCATCACCGTCTTTAAGCATCTTATGATTTCTCGCATAATCATTTAAAACCTTTGTAAGTGCCGACTTGAAACCCGTTTCATGAGTTCCGCCCTCGGTTGTATTTATGTTGTTTGCAAAGCTTACTATATTCTCGCTGTAACCGTCATTATACTGAAGCGCAACCTCAGCCTCGCAGGTTTCCTTAACGGTTTCTATATAGATTACATCTTGATGAAGCGGTTCTTTGTTCCTGTTTATATACTGAACAAATTCCTTTATTCCGCCATCATACTTAAGTATCTCCTCACGCTTTTTATTTTTTTCGTCTTCTCTTAAATCCTTAAGTATAATCTTTATTCCGGCATTTAAAAACGCCTGCTCTCTCAATCTTACAAGAAGTGTGTCAAAATCATAAACCAATTCCTCAAAAATCTGATAATCCGGCTTAAAATGAACCTTTGTTCCCGTTTTATCCGTATCTCCTATAACTTTAAGATCACTCTCTTTATTACCTCTGTTATATTTCTGATAATAAATATGACTTCCGTCAGAGATTTCAACTTCCAAGTACTCGGAAAGTGCGTTTACAACAGACGCACCAACACCGTGAAGTCCTCCGGATACTTTATATCCACCTCCGCCAAACTTTCCGCCGGCATGAAGAATTGTGAATACTACCTCTACCGCCGGCATACCCATCTTCTCATTTATTCCTACCGGAATTCCTCGTCCGTTATCTGTTACAGTTATAGAATTATCTTCGTTTATTACTACCTCTATATCTGTACAAAATCCGGCAAGCGCCTCATCAATCGAGTTATCCACTATCTCATAAACCAAATGATGAAGTCCTCTCGCAGTCGTAGAACCTATATACATTCCCGGACGTTTTCTTACCGCTTCAAGTCCTTCAAGTACCTGAATCTGATTTGCGTCATAAACATTGTCGGCAGATACATTTGATATCTTATCCACTGCCATAAATAACACTCTCCTTGTCTTAAACTATTCAAGTCCGCTATTTTTTTGAATATATCTAAGCTTTTTTCCCTGAAATAATTCATCTGAATTCTTTTAATTTATTTGTTTTCTTCATACCTCTGCACTCTGAGTGCAAGAGTTTTTGATGAAATATTAGTTATGTAAACTACGGATTGTCCGTCTATTTCACAAACTATAAAGGATTTGGGTATCTCATTTGAAACATTCTTTACAAACCCTTCCTCCTCAACTATCTTTAAAAATTCCTTTGAATACTTTGACCTTGACGTTGTTTCAAGATCTAATATAGATATTATGTTTTTTGTATTTACTACTGTATCACTGCCTAAATGAAGATACATTTTTTCCTCCTGTCATTATCAAACAAAGACGGGATTTACATTTTATTATTTTGAATATTTTATCTATATCAAATAATTATTATCCGCAAACGCTTCATCTGCCGAAGTTATAATTATCTGCATATCCTTAATATTTTTCATAACATAATTCTGTCTTGTCCCGTCAAGCTCACTCATAATATCGTCAAGCAGCAGCACAGGATATTCTCCTATCTCATTCTTAATTAAATATACCTCAGCAATTTTCTGAACCAATACACAGGTCTTTTGCTGACCCTGAGAGCCATACTTCTTGGCACTGTAACCGTTTATAAGATATTCTATATCATCTCTGTGCGTTCCTATCAGACATTCTCTTCTTTCGGTTTCCCGAGATTTTATTCTTGAAAGCTCTGATATATAGCTCTCTCTTATCTCTTCTTCACTGTAGCCTTCTATATTCCCTATACTTGAAATATACTTAATGCTGAGTTCTTCTCTTCCGCCGGATATCTCACTTTGAATTTTTGATGCCGTTTCTTCAATCTTCTTTATATATTCTCGTCTTAAAACCGTTATACTTGCCGCAGATCCTGCAAGAGTTTCATTGAAAATTGAAAGTACCTCGGAATTTATATTTCCGCTCTTAAGCATTGCACTTTTATTTTCTATAATTTTTTTATATTTAGAAATTTCCTCAAAGTATGCCGGTCTTAACTGACTGATTATAATATCGGTATTTTTACGTCTTATGCTCGGTCCGTCCTTTACCAGACTTAAATATTCCGGACCGAAATATACGGCATTGAATTTTCCAAGTAAAAGACTGCTCTTTTTTATAGGAATATCATTAACCTTTATAATCTTTCTCTTATTTTTAAATATTTCTATTTCCGCTGTATTTTCTCTGCCTCTCGCCGTAAATTCCATCTTAAGCCTTGCTCTGCTTTCTCCGTGGCGTATAGTATCCGCTTCACGAACAGCCCTGTTTGACTTTCCTATCGAAAACATACTTATTCCTTCAAGGATATTGGTCTTCCCTATAGCGTTAGGTCCTTTTATTATATTTACTCCGCTTTTAAATTCCATAATTTTTTCTTCATAGTTTCTGAAATTTATAAGCTCTATTTTATTAACCTGCATATATCTATTCTTCGTTCAGACGTACCGGAAGTATCAGATAAAGAAAATTATCCTCTTCAATAGGCTCAATTATAAGCGGAGTTCTTGATGCTTTAAGCTTAAGCTTTACTCTCTCGCAGTCACAAGCCTTTAGAGCGTCTGACAAATATCTGTGGTTAAAGCCTATTGTAAGCTCAAAATCCGGATTATCAACACCTATATTATCGTCAACCGAGCCCGACTGACTTTCACAGGATATATTTATATTATCTCTTTCAACCCGCATCTTTACAGACTTTCCCGCCTCTCCCGAAAGAAGCAGTGATGCTCTTGAAATTGCACTGTAAAGCTCATCGACAGGACATTCAATTTCCTTTTCAAAATCGGGTGTTATTATACTCTCATAATTTATGTATTCACCCTCAATAAGTCTTGTATACATTTTGCAATTGTCAAATTCAAATAAAGCATGGTTTGATGTACAGCTTATTTTTATAAACTCATCACCGTCATCCTTTATGATTTTGGTAAGCTCATTCAATGCCTTTGCGGGAATTATAATTTTGTTATTCTCAAGTTCTTCTTCAATAACAGCCTTTCTTACAGCCATTCTGTAACCATCAAGAGCTACCATCTTTAAAATATTTTTATCTATCTCAAGAAGACAGCCGGTGAGAACCGGTCTTGTATCTGTTAAGGATACGGAAAAAATGGTTTTATTAATCATATCCTTAAGTGTTCCCTTATCAATCTTTACAGAATATTGAAGCTGCGGTTTCACTATTTCCGGAAATTCCGATGCTGAAATAAGAGGAATTTCAAATTTTGCCTTACCGCCTCTTATTAATATATTATTTCTTTCATTTATCTCTATTGAAACACTTTCACAGCTTAAGGTTTTTATTATATTTCCGAAAATCTTAGCATTTATTACAGCTTCACCGGCAGCTTTTACACTTGCCGACATCTCAGCTTCGATACTCAGTTCCATATCATTTCCCTTAAGTATAAGCTTACCGCTTTCTTCAGCCTTTAAATATATACCTTCAAGTACAGGCAGAGTTGAACGGTTTGATACTGCTTTTGCCACAATATTTATATTTTCATTTAGAATGTCTTTTGAACATAATATATTCATAAATTTATTTCATTCCTTCCGACACGGCTTGTTAAGTTCTTAATTTTAAAAATAAAAATCCATTTTAAATTAATAATATTATTAGTATAGCACAAAATTTAAAAAAATAAAAGCATTTTTTTATCTTTATTTTATTTTTTTTAGTATATTGAATGATTTTCGGTTAAACAAAAGTAATTAAGTTTAAATATTAAATTTATTTCTTTATTTAATTTTAAATAATAATATATATATTATTTATTTAGTAGATGTATAAGTAGTATCTGTTTATAATGTTCATTTGTTTGCGAATCATTGATTTTTTCTGTGCATTAAGCTTGTTTATTTTCTGTTGATTAGCAAATTTTATTATAAACACTTTCAACAGACAGTTTTTTATTCTTATTTATAAACAGATAATCCACAAAGTATTAGTCTTAATAATGTGGATAACTATATTGATAATGTGGATAACTCGGAATTTTTCTAATAAAATTTGTAATATATTGTTTTACTTCTGTATAAATTGTTATAAAAATGAAAATAAAGCTGTTGAAAATCTGATTATTTATAAAATAAAAATATATGTATTATTATTTAGACGCCGTATTAGTAGGGTATGTTTAAAGTGTTGAAAACAAAAAATATGTCAGAAAAAATGCATATTTCAGCTTGTACAAAAGCTGTGAATAACCGCATCTCAGTTATCAACATATTAAACACAGCTTAAAAATTATAATTTTATCAACACCCAATCCACAAAATATTAGTCTTGATAGTGTGGATATTTAAATTTGATTTTTTGAATTTAATTGAAAATACGTCTGCTTTTAAATTAATATAAAATTCATAAAAAAGGTATTGAATAGTTGAATTTTATATGATATAATTGATATGATTAAGTAAAATTATATTTTATAGAAGGGTAAAAGTATAACTTTATGAATTTGTTTGGTACATTTATAAATGAACTTATGGTTTTAGGTTTGTCGATGCTGCCGGTATCTGAAATAAGAGGTTCGATAATTTATGCTGCCGCAACATTAGATAACAGTGTGTTTGATTTGTTTGGTATGTATGTTTTATCGGTTATAGGAAACTTTATTCCGGTACCTTTTATTATGATGGTTTTCAGACCCATACTAAAATGGCTTAAAAAGACTAAGCTTTTAAGAAGGTTTGCACATTGGCTTGAAGACAGAACAAAGAAAAAGGCAAAAAAGCTTTCTAAAATAAGTGTAGGTGCTTTATATGTTTTTGTTGCAATACCGTTTCCTACAACAGGAGCATGGACAGGTGCTATGATTGCATCACTTCTTAACATAAGATATAAGTATGCACTTCCTGCAATTTTACTTGGAATTATGACATCGGGACTTATTATGGTTCTTATTTGCACCGGAGTCTTGAATCTTGGTGCGCTGAATGCAATATTTCTTAAGTAATTTACATTAAACATTAATATAGAATAAGGAGAAAAGATATGTATAAAGAGAGAACCGGTCTTAAAAAGACTATGATGATAATCGGAATTATAGCGGCGTCCATAGCTGTGTTTTTAGTATCTTTTATAATTTCATTTAATCTTATAGTAAGCGGAAACAGCGGACCTATAGGTGTTGAAAGTCAAGAAGAATTAAAAACTCAGATTGAGGATCTTAAAAAAGAGAACCAGCTTCTTAAGGATGAAGTGGAAGTATTAAATGCTAATATTGATAAATACAGAACTAACTCATCGGGAAGTTCAAAAAACAGTTCGGATTCTTCAGATAATTCAAGTTCGGATAAGAATTCATCAAGTTCAAGCTCATCAAAGAATAATTCGTCAAGCAGCTCGTCAAGTTCGTCAAGCTCAAAAACGAACAGAAGTTCATCCGGAACATCAAACGGAAAGAGCAATACGACTTCTTCATCAAGTAAGAACAGTACTTCAAACACAACATCCGGTACTGCGAATTCAACAAAGACAGAAGAAAGTAGCAATTCAGACAGCAAAAACAACAACTCGAATACAGAAAATAAAGGAAGCACTTCAGCTTCAAACTCGGAAAGTTCAACGACTAATAATTCTTCCGCATCGTCAGCGGGGTCTTCATCTGTGCAGTCGTCTGCTTCCGAGAACAGTCCGAGCAAAGAAACTGTAATTACTACTATTGATATATCCGAAGATAGAAACAATTAATGTATTTAAAGAAAATAAATATGGATAGGAGAGAAAAGAATGAGTCCTAAGTATAAGAGAGTAATGCTTAAAGTAAGCGGAGAGGCACTTGCCGGTAAGGCGGGATTTGGAATTAATTTTGATATAGTTACAACTATCGCTGAGAAAATCAAGGAATGCTATGATATGGGAGTTCAGATTGCCATAGTTGTAGGCGGCGGTAACTTTTGGAGAGGCAGAAGCGGTGAAGGAATGGACAGAACAAGAGCAGACCATATGGGAATGCTTGCAACTGTAATCAATTCACTTGCACTTCTTGATGCACTTGAACAGGTAGGCGTTGAGGCAAGAGTCCAGACAGCTATTGAAATGAGACAGATTGCAGAGCCTTATATACGATTAAAGGCGGCACGTCATCTTGAAAAGGGCAGAGTTGTAATATTTGCCTGTGGCACAGGTAATCCATTCTTTTCTACAGATACGACAGCAGCACTTCGTGCGGCCGAGATAGATGCTGAGGTTATACTTCTTGCAAAGAAGGTTGACGCTGTATATGACAGTGATCCAAATATCAACCCTAATGCCAAGAAGCTTGACAGTCTTACTCACTTAGACGTTTTAAATAAGGGTCTTGGAGTTATGGATTCTACAGCAACTTCACTTTGTATGGATAATAAGATACCTATCCATGTTTTCGGAATAGAGGATCCTGAAAATATTAAGAGAGCTGTTATGGGCGAAAACATAGGAACTATAGTTAAATAAAATAAAAGAGGAGAACGACGGAAATGAAAACAGCAGAAACAAAGATGAACAAAACAATATCGGTACTTAATGAGGATTTAGCATCAATCAGAGCGGGTCGTGCAAACCCTGCGATACTTGATAAGGTTACGGTTGAGTATTACGGAGCTCAGACACCGCTTACACAGGTAGGAAACGTTTCTGTTCCCGAGGCGAGAATGCTTGTTATAAAGCCATGGGATGCATCAATACTTGGAGAGATTGAAAAGGCAATACTTAAGTCTGATATAGGAATTACACCTAACAATGACGGTGAATGTATAAGACTTAACTTTCCTCCGCTTACTGAGGAAAGAAGAAAAGAACTCAGTAAATCAATTTCAAAAAGAGGAGAAGAAGCTAAGGTCGCAATTCGTGCGATTCGCCGTGATGCAATTGACGGTTTTAAAACTCAGAAGAAAAACGGTGAGATTACTGAGGATGATTTAAAGGATTTAGAGAATAAAATTCAGAAGCTTACCGATAAGTTTGTAAAGGATATAGACAAAATAGTTGAAGAGAAAGAAAAAGAAATTATGTCTGTATAAT
>CAMCUJ010000043.1 GCA_945878965.1 uncultured Clostridia bacterium | reverse complement strand
GAGTACCCTTTTCCCACCGAAAACGTTGAATGACGGCGCTCTGCGCCTTATTGAACTAAATCAAGATGTCCCCCGTATCTTAGGCGGCGGGTTCCACTTGATTTTTTCGGCGGGAGTACCCTTTTCCCACCGAAAACGTTGAATGACGGCGCTCTGCGCCTTATTGAATCGGAATTTGCGATTACAGCGGCGACCCTTTGCGGTCGCCCGCAGATAAATTAAACTATTATAGATAAAATGGAAAGGTAAAGTTATATGAAACGCAGTGAAGCAAGAGAATATGTATTTATGATGATTTTCCAGTATAAGTTTCAGCCAAGTGAAATTGATGAAATTATGCAGGATTTTAAAGAGCAGTATAACTGTGATAATCAGGAGGAATACATTGATAAGGCTACCTATGGAACAATAGAAAAAATAGATGAGCTTGATAATATTATAAATGAGTTTTCTAAAGAATGGAACACAAGCCGTATGTCTAACGTTAGACTTGCAGTATTAAGACTTGCGGTTTACGAAATGATGTATATGCAGGAAATACCAAGACCTATAATTATTAATGAAGCGGTAAGAATTGCAAAGCTTTATGACGGCGATGAAGCTGCTCCGTTTATAAACGGAATTCTTGATTCAATAAATAAAAGCTATCCCTGTACCGAAAATAATTCGTAATTAATGCGGCGGTAGATAAAAGCCACCCTTGCGTAATAGGAATGGCTGATTTTAAGTTAGGAGAGAAACGGATAAAATGAATGAAAGACTGTACATAGGAATTGATACAAGCTGCTACACAACCTCGCTTGCGGCAATGCATAAAGATATGGTGTATCAGTTTAAAACACCGCTTGAGGTTAAGAGCGGTGAATGCGGACTAAGACAGTCGGACGCGTTTTTTAAGCACGTTAAGAATATGCCGGATTTATTCGATGAGCTAAGACGTGAAATTAATATAAAAGAATTTGAGGATATCCGAATTTGTGTAAGCTCAAGACCGAGAAATGCCGAGGGCTCATATATGCCGGTGTTTATGGCAGGCTATAGCTTTGCAAGAACTCTTGCAAGTGCTTTAAATGCTGAGCTTTATGAGGTTTCACATCAGGACGGGCATATAATGGCAGGAATATTTTCATGCAAAAAATTCAGTTTGCTCTCAGAGCCGCATTTGGCATTTCATATAAGCGGAGGAACAACGGAGCTTCTTTATTCAAGGTTTAACGGCAAGGGCTTTGACTGCGAGATTGTGGGCGGAACTCTTGATTTGCCGGCAGGACAGTTCATTGACAGAATAGGCGTTTTAATGGGACGTGAATTTCCGTGCGGAAAGTATCTTGATTATTCAGCCGTGAATTATGAGGGCGATTTTAATCTTAAGGTTAAAACTTCGGTTAAGGATGGATATATTAACTTTTCGGGTGAGGAAACAAGATGCAGAAGGATGCTTGAGGACGGAGAAAGCTCGGAGAAGGTTTCAAAATATGTTATGGAGTGTATTGCAAGCTCTGTAAAACAGGCGGTTGAATTTGCAAAGAAGAAATATAATGTTTCAAATGTGATTATGGCAGGCGGCGTATCATCATCCAATACAATTCGACGAGCATTTATTGACAGTGCCGGAGTTTATTTTGCTTCACCGGAGCTTAGCTGTGATAATGCGGTGGGAGTTTGTGAGCTTGCTAAATATATATAAAATTAGCTATTGCCGGCATTATATTCGTTGGTAAAGCTGACTAAGAATGTATCAATGTAGCATTTAGCTTCTGCTATGTTAAAAAGTAAAATACAGATAGAAGTGGGAATTTAAATGGAAATGGGAACAGAAACTGAAGAGAAGAGAGAAAATATGCTGACGGTAAGCCAGCTTAATTTATATATAAAGCAGATTATAGACAGTGTTCCGATGCTTAATGGTATAGTAGTAAAGGGTGAAATATCCAACTGCAAAATACATTCATCGGGGCATATTTATATGTCGCTTAAGGACGAAAGCAGTGTAATTCGTGCGGTAATGTTCAGAAGCAGTGCGTCAAGGCTCGATTTTACTCCAAAGAACGGTATTAAGGTTATGGCAAAGGGCAGAATTTCGGTTTATGAGCGTGACGGTCAATATCAGCTCTATGTAGATTATATGATGGTTGACGGAATAGGTGATTTGCATCTGGCTTTTGAACAGCTTAAGCAGAAGCTTAATGCCGAAGGATTATTTGCACCTGAGCATAAAAAGAAGCTTCCTAAATACCCTAAAAAGGTCGGAGTTGTAACTGCACCGACAGGTGCGGCCATACGTGATATTATAAACGTGCTTTCAAGGCGTTTTTCATATTCGGACATACTTATATATCCGGTGCTTGTTCAAGGTGTGAATGCGGCTGAGAGTATTGTTAAGGCTATTGAATATTTTAATGAGTTTAATGCGGCGGACGTTCTTATAGTAGGACGAGGCGGCGGTTCAATTGAGGATTTGTGGGCATTTAATGAGGAAATTGTCGCCCGTGCTATATATAAGAGTGAAATTCCTATAGTTTCGGCGGTAGGTCATGAAATAGATTTTACGATTTCCGATTTTGCGGCAGATTTAAGAGCACCTACACCGTCTGCGGCGGCTGAGCTTGTTGTTCCGTCTCAGACCGAATTAATTGAAAAGTTCAATAATGTGTATTCAAGACTTACACGATGTGCACTTAATATAGTTGAAAAGAAAAGGTTTAGTCTTAAATATCTTGAAGATAAAAACGTTATTAAAAACCCGAATGCTAAGCTTGACGAAAAGAGAATGTATATCGACAGCCTTACTATGAGCCTTGATAATCTTATCTCCAAAAGAATGATGGAAAAACAGCAGAGTCTTGGAGTTATGGTTTCAAAGCTTGACGGACTCAGTCCTCTCGGAACCATTGCAAGAGGGTTCTCTGTTGCAAAAACATTGGATAATAAGGTTATAAAAAGGGTTGAGGATGTAAATTCGGGTGATAAAATAAGCGTTGTGGTTGAAAACGGTGAAATAAATGCAACGGTTGATTGAGATTACAGATTAAAAAACTGCAAAAAAAATATAAAAATTTGATAAAGTATCTTGAATAAAAGGTGGAAATGTGATATTATGAATAGTAAAGAAAATTTCGAAGTAAGCTTAAAGGAGCTTGAGGGTGTGGTAAAAACACTTGAAAGCGGTGAAATAAGTCTTGATGAGATGCTTGCACTTTACGAAAAGGGTATAAAGCTTACCAAGACTTGTACCAATCTGCTCGATAATGCGGAGCAGAAAATAAATGTGCTTGTTAAGAGCAGGGAGAGCGGAGAGCTTGAGGAACAGCCTTTTAAGCCTCTTGAAAATTAGGGATTATGAATAATTTAGAGTTTGAAAGTAAATTTAAAGATTATCAGAATAAAATAAATTCAAGACTTGATAATATCCTAAGTATAGCCGATATTCCTCAGAAAGAGGTTATTGAAGCTATGAAATACAGTCTTGGTGCAAACGGAAAGAGAATACGTCCGATTCTTTGTACAGCGGTATGTGAAATGCTTTCGCATAATATGGATATTACGGCAGATGAGCGTGAAGCGTTGATCAATGATGCAATTTATGTTGGCTGTGCGATTGAGTGCATACATACATATTCTCTGATACACGATGATTTGCCGTGTATGGACGATGATGATTTAAGACGGGGAAAACCGTCGTGTCATATAAAATTCGGAGAATCAACCGCACTTCTTGCGGGAGACGGTCTTTTGAATTTTGCGTTTGAGTTATTATCTGATTTATCTGAGTATTCATATATAAAATCGGATAAAATAATAAAAATAATTTCGGAGCTTTCAAAAAACAGCGGTGTGTATGGTATGATAGGTGGACAGATTATCGACCTTGCCTGTGAAAATAAAACCGATGCGGATATTAAACTGCTTACCAAAATGCATAGGCTTAAAACCGGAGCATTATTGAGAGCATCAGCGGTTTGCGGTGCTATAGCTTCGGGTGCGTCTGATGAAATTATTGATAAAATTATAAGCTTTGCAATGAGCCTTGGTCTTGCGTTTCAGATTAAGGATGATATACTTGATTTTGTCGGTGATGAAAAATTGCTCGGTAAGCCTGTCGGCGGTGATTTGAAGTGCAATAAAACGACTTATGTATCGCTTATTAGTCTTGAAAATGCGGAAAAAGAGTTGAATGTGCTTACAAAACAGGCTGAAGATACCGTTTCAGAGCTTGATTTTTCAGAATTTTTAGTTTGTCTGTCGGAATTTCTTCTTGGCAGAGAATATTGATAACATTGACGTTTAACAAAAGATTATTATATCAATGAGGTATGATTATATGAGATTTTTTTCAGAAATAGCAGAAAACAAAGTTTTTGCAGTAACGTTTTTTGCATGGATTTTATCCTGTGTATTAAAAGGACTTCTTGAATGTATCAAGCAAAAAAGACTTGATATAACAAGATTTATGGGCCCGGGAGGTATGCCCTCCTCACATTCTACAATAGTTACGGCACTTGCGGCGGCAGTTGGAATTGAAATGGGGTTTAATAATCCTGTGTTTGCGGTTTGCTGTGTACTGGCACTTGTTGTAATGTACGATGCGTCGGGAATACGCCGTGCGGCAGGACAGCAGGCTCAGATGATTAATGCGATACTTGAGGCTTGGGATGAGGATGACCCTATTGAAAAGCAGATTAAGCTTAAGGAGCTTTTGGGACATACTCCGCTTGAGGTGTGTGCCGGAGCTTTGCTTGGAATTGTTACAGCGGTTATTTCTTATGCATGGTGGTTTTAATTCGTATTGCGTAATTGTTAAAGGGGTTAGCCCATTTACTTAAAAATATTTAAGGGAAATTTTAATTTGTGATTATTCGTATGATTTTTTAAAATTAATAAAGCGGAAGAAGGAGTAGAGCAGTGATTAACATTACATTAAAAGGCGGAGATGTAAAGCAGTTTGAAAGCGGGACAAGCTTTTTTGAGATTGCAAAAAGTATAAGCGAAGGACTTGCACGTAATACTTTAGCGGTTGAAGTAAACGGTGAGGTTTGCGATATTAATATGAAAGCTGAAGCTGATTGCAGCGTAAATTTTTTAGGCTTTGATACCGAGGGCGGAAGAAAGGCATATCGTCATACTGCATCGCATGTTATGGCACAGGCGGTAAAGCGTTTGTTTCCGTCGGCGAAGCTTGCTATAGGACCTGCAATTGATAATGGCTTTTATTATGATTTTGAATTTGAAACAGCTATTACAAATGATGACCTTGTAAAGATAGAAGATGAAATGCGAAAGATTATAAAAGAGAATTTACCTCTTGAGCGTTTCACTCTTCCAAGAAATGAAGCCATTGAGTTTATGAAAAAGACAGGTGAAAATTATAAGGTAGAGCTTATAGAGGATTTACCGGAGGATGAAATAATTTCATTCTACAAGCAAGGTGAATTTACCGACCTTTGTGCGGGACCTCATCTAAGTTCAACAGGAAAGCTTAAGGCTGTAAAGCTTCAGTATACAGCGGGTGCATACTGGAGAGGCGATGAAAAGAACAAAATGCTTACGAGAATTTACGGAACGGCATTTCCTAAGAAATCGGAGCTTGACGAGTATTTGGTTCAGCTTGAGGAGGCTAAAAAGCGTGATCATAACAAGCTTGGCAGAGAGCTTGAATTTTTCACCACATCAGAGATAATAGGTCAGGGACTTCCGATACTTCTTCCAAAGGGTGCAAGAGTAATTCAAACTCTACAGCGTTTTGTTGAGGACGAGGAAGAAAAGAGAGGTTATCTTCTTACAAAGACGCCTCTTATGGCAAAGAGCGATTTATATAAGATATCTGGACATTGGGATCATTATAAGGACGGAATGTTTGTACTTGGAGATGAGGAAAAGGATGATGAGGTGTTTGCACTTCGTCCTATGACTTGTCCGTTCCAGTATCAGGCGTACTTAAACAGAATGCGTTCATACCGTGACCTTCCGTTAAGATATGGCGAAACCTCAACTCTTTTCAGAAACGAAGCATCAGGCGAAATGCATGGCTTAATTCGTGTACGTCAGTTCACAATTTCAGAGGGTCATTTGATGTGTACACCTGAGCAGCTTGAGGAAGAATTCAAGGGCTGCGTTGAGCTTGCGAAATATATGCTTGATACTGTTGGTCTTGGCGAGGATGTAAGCTACAGATTTTCACAGTGGGATCCAAATAACCGTGAAAAGTATATAGGAACAGATGAACAATGGGAAGAGGCACAGGGTGCTATGGAGCGTATGCTTAACCATTTGGGCATTGAATATAAGGTAGGAGTCGGCGAGGCTGCATTCTATGGACCAAAGCTTGATATTCAGATTAAGAATGTTCACGGCAAGGAAGATACGCTTATAACAATTCAAATTGACCAGATGCTTGCAAAGCAGTTCGGAATGGAGTATGTTGACAAGGACGGAGAAAAGAAAAATCCTTACATTATTCACAGAACTTCGCTTGGCTGTTATGAGAGAACGCTTGCACTTCTTATAGAGAAATATGCCGGAGCGCTTCCGCTTTGGATGAGTCCGGAGCAGGTTCGTATAATTCCTGTAACCGACAGAACTCTTGAATATGCAAAGAA
Organism: uncultured Clostridia bacterium; assembly: GCA_945878965.1. Taxonomy (GTDB): domain Bacteria; phylum Bacillota; class Clostridia; order Monoglobales; family Monoglobaceae; genus CAMCUJ01. Next base: position 1,938 of record CAMCUJ010000043.1, on the reverse strand, counting down.
TGCAGAAAAGGTGCTTAAGGGCAATGGAATTAAGCTTACTCTTGATGACAGAAACGAAAAGGTTGGCTACAAGATAAGAGAAGCTCAGCTTGAAAAGGTTCCGTATATGCTTGTTCTCGGTGACAGAGATGAGGAGGCAGGAATAGTTTCGGTTCGTGACAGAAAGACAGGCGAAACTGCTCAGATGTCACTTGATGAGTTTGCTAAAAAACTAAGAAACGAGATTGATAATAAGATAAGATAGCGACAGCGGTCGCATTAACACGGCGGCAAAAGCGAAGCGGTCACATTAGATGATTGACGGCAACAGTAGTAGCAAGCAATGTAGCATGGCAATATTGTTGACTATGCGCCGAAAATAACGTAACAATAAAATTTATAGCGTGGATTTCATATCCATATGTTCAATATTTGTAAAAAGCCGATTTTTTCGGCTTTTTTCGTCTATATAGAGTTAAAAAAAAGGAGGACAAAATAATAATGAAGATTTCAATAATAGGCTACAGCGGTGCCGGTAAATCAACGCTTGCAAAAAGGCTTTCGGAAATATTGAATTGTCCGTGCCTTTATCTTGATACGGTGAATTTTTGCGAAAACTGGGTTGAACGTGATGTTGCTGAGGGCAACGAAATGGTAAGAGAATTTATGAAGAATGAAAGCTGGGTAATTGACGGAACATATAAGAAAAGATTTTTATTTAATGAGAGAATGAATGAAGCGGATAAGATTATATTCATGGATTTTCCGAGAGTTGTGTGTTTGTATAATGCAATAAAAAGATACATTATGAACAGGAATAAAACACGTGAGAGTATGGCTGAGGGGTGTACGGAAAAGCTTGATTTTGAATTTTTATGGTGGCTTATATACAAAGGCAGACGTAAATTACGAAGCCGAAAATTTAAAGAGATATGTGAAAGGTATCCTGAAAAAACGGTTATTCTTAAGAATAGGAGAGATGTGGAAAGATTTTTGAAGAGTGTGTAATTACGTATTAATTTATGTTTGTTTTTACCGAAAAATGTTGTGAAATATATACGAAATCTATGTTTTTAATTAAAAAGTTAAAAATTTATCAAAAAAGTACTTGATAAATTCGCTAAAATGGAGTAAAATAATTAATGGGCAATTATGCCGAAAAAATTTAAATTAAATTTATTACGATACATATAATACTAATGTTAGACTCACAACAGGGTATTGTATCAAGATAAAGAGAAAACTATGTGAGTCGGAAAGGCTAATGATAATTATGAATAAGAAAACAGTAGACGACATTCAGGTAACAGGAAAGAGAGTTTTGGTAAGATGTGATTTCAATGTACCTCTAAAGGACGGCAAAATTACAGACGAAACAAGAATTTTGGGTGCGCTTCCTACAATAAAGAAGCTATTATCTGAAAACGCAAAGGTAATACTATGCTCACATATGGGTAAGCCGAAGGGTGAGCCAAAGCCGGAATTATCACTTGCACCGGTAGCTGAAAGATTATCTGAGCATTTGGGACTTAACGTAGTATTTGCAGCTGATGATAATGTTGTCGGCGAGAACGCAAAGAAAGCAGTAGCAGAAATGAAGGACGGAGATGTAGTTCTTCTTCAGAATACAAGATACAGAAAAGAAGAAACAAAGAACGAGGAAGCTTTCAGCAAGGAGCTTGCTTCACTTGCCGACGTATTTGTAAACGATGCATTCGGCAGTGCACACAGAGCTCACTGCTCAACTGTAGGTGTTACAGAATATCTTAATGAGGCGGCAGCAGGTTACCTAATGGGTAAGGAGCTTGAGTTCCTCGGCGGTGCTATTAATAACCCTAACCGTCCGCTTGTTGCAATACTTGGCGGTGCTAAGGTTTCCGATAAGATTAATGTTATAAACAATCTTCTTGAAAAGGTTGATACTTTAATTATCGGCGGCGGTATGGCTTATACATTTAT
>CAMCUJ010000042.1 GCA_945878965.1 uncultured Clostridia bacterium | reverse complement strand
ATAATTCTTCCAAGCTCAAGAACCATAATCACATCAGAATTCTTTACGGTTGAAAGTCTGTGTGCAATTACGAATACGGTTCTTCCTGTCATAAGCGCATCCATTCCGCTCTGAACGATTGATTCCGTTCGGGTATCGATACTTGAGGTTGCCTCATCAAGTATCATTACAGGAGGGTCGGCAACAGCCGCACGTGCGATTGAAAGCAACTGCCTTTGACCTTGCGAAAGACTTCCGCCGTCACCTGATATAACTGTGTTATAGCCATCAGGAAGCATATTTATAAATTCATCGGCATTTGCAAGCTGAGCCGCCGCATAAACCTCTTCGTCCGTTGCTTCAAGATTGCCGTAGCGGATATTTTCCATTATTGTTCCCGTGAATAGATTAGTATCTTGAAGAACTATTCCAAGTGAACGTCTTAAATCGCTTTTCTTAATCTTGTTTATATTAATTCCGTCATATCGGATTTTTCCGTCCGCTATGTCATAGAATCTGTTTATAAGGTTTGTAATTGTAGTTTTACCCGCACCTGTTGCACCTACAAATGCAACCTTTTCACCCGGCTGTGCGTACATACTTATATCGTGAAGTACAATTTTTTTATCACTGTAACCAAAGTCTACATCGAAAAATCTAACCTCGCCTTCAAGCTTTGTATAGGTTATTGTACCATCACTATGAGGGTGCTTCCATGCCCATGTACCTGTTCTTTCTTTAGTTTCCGAAAGCGTACCGTCTTTGTTGTACTTGGCATTTACCAAGGTTACGTAACCATCGTCGTGCTCCGATTTTTCGTCCATAAGCTCAAATATTCTCTCTGCTCCGGCAAGTGCCATTACAATGGAATTAAGCTGCTGTGAAATCTGACCGAGAGGCTGAACAAAGGTTTTTGAAAGATTTAAAAATGCAACGATTGTTCCGACTGTAAGTCCGCCCACTCCAAATAGCGAAAGTGTTCCGCCTACAATTGCGATAAGAACGTATTGCAGATTACCTAAATTCATTAGTATAGGCATTAGGATATTTGCAAATTTGTTCGCCTTTGACGCATTTTCGCAGAGCTCATTGTTCAGCTTGTCAAAATCTTTCTTTGCACGTTCTTCGTAGCAGAATACCTTTACAACCTTCTGACCGTTTATCATTTCTTCTATATATCCGTTTACTCTTCCTAAGGACTGTTGTTGTTTAATGAAATATTTTCCGCTTGCTCCGGCAATTTTTCGAGTTACACTGAGCATTATTATAACAAATAATACTATAAACAATGTAAGATAAATATTAGATATAAGCATTGCGATGAATACAGAAACTATAGTTATTACTGATGAAAACATCTGCGGAATACTTTGTGCTATCATCTGTCTTAATGTGTCCGTATCATTTGTGTAATGGCTCATTACATCACCGTGAGTATGTGTGTCAAAATATTTTATAGGCAGACTTTGCATATGAATGAACATATCTTCACGGATTTTTTTGAGTACTCCCTGTGCAATAACTGCCATAATTCTGTTGTAAAACAGTCCCGATAAAATTCCGGCAAGGTATATAAACGCCATTACGGTTATTGCCTTTAAAAGTCCTGTGAATACCGGATTTGGGCTGTTAAGAAGCGGTGTTATATAATCGTCTATTAAATCTCTTATAAACATTGAACCTATAACATTTGCCAAAGAGTTTATCAAAATCAATATAAGAACAAAAAAGAATTTGAATTTGTATTCCGACGATATATACGAAAATAGTCGTTTTATTGTTCCTAAAGTGTTTTTAGGCTTTGGATGTCTTTGCTTTTTATTCATTTTCATCTGCTCCTTTCGTCTGAGAATTATATACCTCCCGGTATATTTCGTTGCTGTTTAAAAGCTCGCTGTGAGTTCCGACAGCGTCAATTCTGCCGTTGTCCATAACTATTATTTTATCGGCGTCCTCAACAGATGAAATACGCTGTGCAATTATGATTTTTGTAGTGTTTGGAATTTCGGTTTTAAACGCTTGTCTTATGCTTGCATCGGTTTTTGTGTCAACTGCACTGGTGCTGTCGTCAAGAATAAGTATTTTCGGCTTTTTAAGTAAGGCTCTTGCAATACAAAGTCTTTGCTTCTGTCCTCCCGATACGTTAGTTCCGCCCTGTTCTATATAGGTGTCATAACCGTCAGGAAAGCTTCTTATAAAATCATCGGCCTGTGCAAGCTTACATACACGGACTAATTCTTCATCACTTGCGTTTTCATCGCCCCAGCGTAAATTTTCACTTATTGTTCCCGAAAACAATACATTTTTTTGAAGTACGGTTGCAATTGAATTTCTCAAAGACTCTATATCATAATCCTTTACATTTTTTCCTCCGACCAGAATTTCGCCATCGGTTGCATCATATAGTCTTGAGATAAGCTGTATAAGACTTGTTTTTGAGCTTCCCGTACCTCCGATAATTCCCACTGTTTCACCTGAGTCTATTTTAAGGTTGATGTTTTTAAGACACAGCTTATTCATATCCTTTTTGTAGCTGAAGCTTACATTATTAAATATAATCTCACCGTTTTTGATATCGCAGATTGGATTTTCGGGATTTTTAAGGTCGCTTTCCTCGTCTAAAATCTCAACAACTCTTTCAGCAGATGCACGTGCCATTATTATCATTACAAAAATCATCGAAAGCATCATAAGACTCATAAGTATCTGGAATGTGTATGAAATAAGGCTCGCAATTTGACCTGTACTCATACTTCCGCTTACAATTAGTTTTGCACCAAACCATGATATAAACAGCATACAGCTGTATGCCGCAAACTGCATAAGAGGCATATTGAATGCAAGAATTTTTTCTGCCTTAACGAATTTTGCATATATATCATCCGATACATCCTTGAATTTCTTAATTTCGTAATCTTCCCTTACAAACGATTTTACAACTCTTATACCACGTAGGTTTTCCTGTACGACATTATTTAATTTATCGTATATTCTGAAAACCTTTTCAAATATAGGATGTGCGTATCTTATGACAAGATACAGTCCTACTGAAAGGAACGGTATTGCGGCTAAGAATATACACGCAAGCTCAGCGTTTACGAAGAATGCCGCACATAATGAAAATATAATCATAAGCGGTGCACGTACCGCAACTCTTATAATCATCTGATATGCGTTTTGTATGTTTGTTATGTCTGTAGTAAGACGGGTTACTATGCTTGCAGTTGAAAACTTATCAATGTTTGAGAATGAGAAGTTTTGAACATTATAGTACATATCCTGTCTTAAATTTTTTGCAAAGCCTGCCGAGGCATAAGCCGCCGCCCTTCCCGACATCATTCCGAAGAATAAGGAAAGACCGCAGGCTATAACAAGAACTATACCAAGAGTCCATAAATACTCCTTATTTTCCTGTTCAATGCCTATATCTATAAGCCTTGCCATAAGAAATGGGATTATAACTTCGAGTATAACCTCAAAGGATACGTATATAGGTGCAAGTATCGAATCTTTTTTATATTCTCTTACACTTTTAAGAAGTCGTTTTATCATTTATTGTTGCTCCTTTCCAAAAATATTATATAATCACTTATTTGAATTAAAGCTTAAATCTACTGATTTGCATACTGTTTTAAGCAGCTTCTTAAGCTCCTCTACTTGTGATGGAGTTAGGTTTTTAGTTATTTCGGTTTCGTGAAGTTCACGAATTTTAAGTATCTTATCACCTATTTTAAATGCCTTTTCGCAAGGCTTAACGATTCGGCAGCGATGGTCGGTTGGGTTGGTTTCCATATATATTAACCCCTTTTTCTCCATTCGCTGTAATAATCCGATTACGGTTGAATGTGTAAGACCTAAGAATTTTTCTATATCCTTTTGAATTACTGTTTCGTTTTTATGTTTTAACAGATACATAAGCGCTCTCATCTGGGAGTCTGTTAAATCAATATCCTTAAGTCGTTTATTCATATTTCTTGTCATATTCTCGCTAAGCCACTTAATATAAAAGCCTATGTTATCTCTATCCTGCATTTTAATAGTTTCACCTCCAAAATATAAATTAATTCATATACATATTCGCATTCGATAATATGTAGCATACTACATATTATATATGAATAGAAATTCAAAGTCAAGAGAAAAAGATAAAGTTCACAAAAAGTTCAGAAAAGACGGCGGGCATTTTATATTTGAGTCATAATCTCAAGGTTTTTCCGCTGCTGATGCAGCAAAGCGGCAGTAGGCATTTTACATAGATTTAACGAAAGAAGGATTTCAGAATTTACATTTATTTAATATAATGAAAAAGCATTAGAAATGCAAATAAAACAGAGATAGGAGAAATCTAAAATGAAGATGAAGAAATTAGTATCAGGAATAGTTGCGGCAGTAATGCTTATGTTGTCACTTGCAAGCTGCGCAGCAGGCGGAAAACAGATTACGGTTGTATCACGAGAAGAGGGTTCGGGAACAAGAGGAGCATTTACCGAGCTTCTTGGAATTGCGAAAGATGATGTTGACAATACTACAGACAGTGCGGAAATTTCAAACTCTACATCGGTTGTAATTCAGACAGTTGCAGGAGATACAAACGCTATAGGTTATGTTTCACTCGGTTCACTTAACGATACTGTTAAGGCTTTGAAGGTAGATGGAATCGAAGCTACAGTTGCTAATATAAAAAGCGGCAAGTATAAGGTTGCAAGACCGTTTAATATTGCAACAAAAGCTGAATTAAGCCCTCTTGCTCAGGATTTTGTTAAGTTTATTATGAGTAAAGAAGGTCAGGACATAGTTGTTGATGAGGGTTACATAGCAGTAGACGATAATGCGGAAAGCTACGTATCTGCTTCACTAAGCGGAACAATTACAATTGCAGGCTCTACATCTGTTGCTCCTGTTATGGATGTTATTGCAGATAAATACAGAGAGCTTAACCCGGGAGTAAGCATTGAAATTCAGCAGTCAGGCTCAAGTGCCGGAATTACAAGTGCAATCGAGGGTGTATGTGATATAGGAATGGCTTCCCGTGAGCTTAAGGACAGCGAAAAATCAGCAGGACTTACACCGACTGTTATTGCAATGGACGGAATTGCAGTTGTTGTAAATAAAGAAAATACTGTAGACAACCTTTCAGCAGAAAACATCAAAGGAATATATGTTGGTGAAATAACTGACTGGGCAAGTGTTTCTCAGAATTAAAAAATATATAACTACAGGTGTTGGCTGTTTGCCTTTAGCCTTTACCGCAGACAGCCGGCAGCCCGTATGGATTTAATATTAATAAATAAGGTTTTGAAGTTATTATTAAAAACCTTGGAGGTCAGTATGAATTATGAATAAGGTTAAAGAAATATTAATGAAATATGTGTTTTTCATCTCAGCCTGTCTGTCCATAATTGCGGTAGCTTTGATATGCTACTTTCTGTTTGCAAACGGCTTTCCGGCAATGCTGGAAATCGGACCGATAAAGTTTATAGCGGGAATGAGATGGAAACCTCTTGAGGGGCTTTACGGAATACTTCCGATGATTTTAGGAAGCATCTATGTTACAGCCGGAGCTATTATCATAGGAGTTCCGCTTGGAATACTTGCGGCGGTGTTTATGACACATTTTTGTCCTAAACCGATTTACAGCCTTTTAAAGCCGGCAATAGAGCTTCTTGCCGGAATTCCATCAATTGTTTACGGATTTTTCGGGTTAATGGTTATAGTACCGGTTATGCAGGATATCTTTGGCGGCAGCGGAAAGGGGATACTTACGGCGTCAATTTTACTTGCAATAATGATACTTCCGACAATTGTAGGAGTTACGGAATCGGCTTTAAGAGCAGTTCCTCCGAGTTATTATGAGGGTTCGCTGGCGCTTGGTGCAACTCATGAAAGAAGTGTATTTTTTGCCTCGCTCCCTGCGGCAAAGTCGGGAATATTTGCCGGAGTTATACTTGGAATAGGCAGAGCAATAGGCGAAACTATGGCTGTTGTTATGGTTGCCGGAAATCAGGCTGTTATGCCTAATTCGATTTTGTCAGGCGTCAGAACGCTTACAGCAAACATTGTTCTTGAAATGGGATATGCGGCAGACCTTCATAAGGGAGCGCTTATTGCAACGGCTGTTGTCTTGTTTGTATTTATTATGATTATAAATTTATCATTCTCGGCTCTTAAGAGGAGGGAAGCATAATGGAAAAGGTATCAAATCAAACGGCAGACATCAATTTTGCCAGACAAATCGAAGCGAAGCAGATAAACAAATATACTATGCTTGACAGATTTAAGGAATATAAAAGAAGTCCGCTGTCTGCAGTTCTTTTCGGTCTTGTAATTCTTGCGGCTTTGATTACTATTGTTACGGTAGTTTTTATGATAGGGTATATTCTTATAAAGGGAATACCTAATATTAAGCCGGAGCTTTTTGAATGGGAATATAACAGCGTGAATGTTTCAATGATGCCGGCGATTATCAACACTGTAATAATGACTGCGCTTTCACTTCTTTTTGCGGTTCCGCTCGGAATATTTTCAGCGATATATCTTGTTGAATACGCAAAGAGAGGAAATAAATTGGTTTCTGTTATAAGAATTACAGCAGAAACGCTTTCGGGAATTCCATCAATTGTATACGGATTGTTTGGTTACATACTTTTTGTTGTGGCACTTGGCTGGAATTTTTCACTGATTTCGGGTGCAATAACTCTTGCGATAATGATACTTCCGCTTATTATAAGAACTACGGAGGAGGCACTTATTGCAGTGCCGGATTCATTCAGAGAGGGAAGCTTCGGGCTTGGTGCCGGAAAGCTTAGAACAGTATTCAAAATAGTACTTCCGTCAGCCGTACCCGGAATTTTAGCCGGAGTTATACTTGCGATAGGAAGAATTGTAGGTGAAAGTGCGGCTCTTATATTTACGGCAGGAACCGTTGCTGCTGTTCCTAAATTCGGAACAACAGGAAGCTTACTTTCAAATATTGCAGCACCGCTGTTTTCTTCGGCAAGAACGCTGTCTGTTCATATGTATGCACTGTTAAGCGAGGGGCTATATACCAATCAGGCACATGCAACGGCTGTTGTTCTTTTGGTGGTTGTAATATTGATAAACATTATTTCTTCGCTTGTGGCGAAAAAATTAACAAAGAGGTAATATGGCTATGACAAAATTTAATATAAATAATCTTGAATTATATTATGGAAATTTCAAGGCACTTAAGAATATAAATCTTCAAATTCCCGAAAAGGAAATAACGGCATTTATAGGTCCTTCGGGCTGTGGAAAATCCACACTTTTAAAATCCTTAAACCGAATGAACGATTTGGTTGAAGGATGCAGGATTACGGGAAAGGCTGAGCTTGACGGAGTGGATATTTACCGTGACATTGATGTTAATCTTTTAAGGAAAAGAGTGGGAATGGTTTTTCAGAAGCCTAATCCGTTTCCTATGAGCATATATGATAATATTGCATACGGACCTAAAACGCACGGAATACATTCAAAGGTTAAGCTTGATAAGATAGTTGAAAAATCTTTGAAGGACGCGGCACTTTGGGACGAGGTTAAGGACAGACTGAAAAAATCGGCTCTCGGTCTTTCGGGCGGACAGCAGCAGCGACTTTGCATCGCAAGAGCGATTGCGGTTCAGCCGGAGGTGCTTTTGATGGATGAACCGACATCGGCACTTGACCCTATTTCAACTTCAAAGATAGAAGACCTTGCAATTGAGCTTAAAAACGAGTATACTATTATTATGGTCACGCATAATATGCAGCAGGCTGCCCGTATTTCCGACAAAACAGCATTCTTTTTGCTCGGCGAGGTTGTTGAGTATGAAAAAACTGATGAATTGTTTTCAAAACCTAAGGATAAGAGAACAGAAGATTATATTACAGGAAGGTTTGGTTAATATGAGAAACAGATTCGGACAGCAGCTTGAGTCGCTTAATTTGGGACTTATTAAAATGGGTGCGCTTTGTGAGGAGGCAATTGCTCTTGCAATGAAGGCTCTTCTTGAAAATGACATTGAGGTTGCAGAGCAGGCTATTCAGACGGAGATTCAGATTGATCGTATGGAGCGTGAAATTGAAAATCTGTGCCTTAAGCTCATTCTTCACCAGCAGCCCGTGGCAACAGATTTAAGAGTTGTATCATCAGCTCTTAAAATGATATGTGATATGGAAAGAATAGGTGATCAGGCGGCTGATATTTCGGAAATTACAAAGACAATAGACGGTTATGACAGAGATACCTTAGCGGATATAAAGGAAATGTCTGAGGCTACTGTAAAAATGGTAACAGAAAGTATTGACGCTTTTGTTAATAAGGATTTACAGCTTGCAAAGAAGGTTTTAAAGGATGATGACATTGTTGACGAATTATTCGATAAGGTAAAGAAGGATTTGATTAATCTTATTTCAAACGGATCGGACGGAGAATATTATATTGATTTGCTTATGATAGCAAAGTATCTTGAACGAATAGGCGACCATGCTACAAATATTTCAAACTGGATTATATTCTCTATAACCGGAGATCACCAATAATCATTAATAATAATTAAGATAATACCGCTTAATTTTTCAGCAGGAATACCTTTCCTGATGAAAATGCACTATAACTAAATCAAGATGTCCCCCGCATCTTAGGCGGCGGGTTCCACTTGATTT
>CAMCUJ010000041.1 GCA_945878965.1 uncultured Clostridia bacterium | reverse complement strand
CTATAATAATTCTTAAGTGAGTTTAATAATTTAATTTAGGAAAGGGGTTTATGCTATATGACAATAATGGAAGCATTAAGTGAAGGTCTTGTAACTACAGTAGTTGGTCTTAGTATAGTATTTTCGGTATTAATAATACTTATGATAGTACTAATGCTTATGAAGGTATTCTTTTATAAGGATCCGGCAAAGGTGAATACAGAGGTTAAGACAGAGATTCCTGTAGCGAAAGCACCTGTAGCTGCTGAAATAAAGAATAGCGATGATATGGACGAGAGCGAGCTTGTAGCAGTTTTAACTGCGGCAATTGCAGCAAGTCTTAATACATCAACATATAATCTTAAAATTAAGTCATATAAGAGAGTGACAAACTCTGCACCGGCATGGAATAAGGCAGGACTTAATGACGTTATTAATTCAAGATATTAATATTCATAATTGAATTCCCTTGATAAATCAGAGGGAAAAATTAAGGAGGTAAAAATAAATGAGAAAGTTTATGATTAATGTAAATGGTAAGTCTTACGAGGTAGAGGTTGAGGAAATAGGCGGAGCACCATCATCAGCTCCGGTAATGGCAGCACCTGCTCCAAAAGCAGCTCCTGCACCTGCACCAAAGGCAGCACCGGCTGCGGCTCCTACTGCGGCTCCTGCCGGTTCTACGGTTGTTTCCGCTCCAATGCCGGGCAGTGTTGTCTCTATCAAGGTTAATGTTGGCGATACAGTAAATGAGGGCGATGTACTATGCGTTCTTGAGGCTATGAAGATGGAAAATGAGATTATGGCACCAAAGGGCGGTAAGGTTGTTGCTGTAAATACATCTCAGGGTGCATCTGTAAACAGCGGAGATGCTCTAATTTCTATTGCTTAATTATTGCTATTAGTTTATTAAATTAAAGAAAGTGGTGACAAAATAATGGATAGTTTTGTGAGTTTTTTGAATAGTACCGGTTTTGCAGTATTATTTTCTCAGCCGGCTATAGATATGGTAAAAACTATTATTATGATTGTTATTGCGTGTGTACTATTGTATCTTGCAATAGTTAAGAAATACGAGCCGCTATTACTTTTACCAATTGCATTCGGTATGCTTATAACTAATCTTCCGATGATGCCTGAGCAGTTGGTTATGCACGCAGACAGATTTACAGATCCGAATGTTGCAAATTCGTTCTTAGATCAAGACAAGCATATTATTATACAAAATGTTATTGCAAACGGCGGTCTTTTAGACTTGTTATATTTAGGTGTTAAGCTTGGAATTTATCCACCGCTTATCTTCCTTGGAATTGGAGCGATGACAGACTTTGGTCCTCTTATTGCAAATCCTAAAAGTATATTACTTGGTGCTGCGGCGCAGCTTGGAGTATTTTTCGCATTTTTGTTTGCGTTAATACTTGGTGCGGCAATTCCAAGTATTGGTTTCGATGTAAATGAAGCAGCATCAATCGGTATTATCGGCGGTGCGGACGGACCTACAGCGATTTATGTAACCAAGACACTTGCTCCGCATCTTCTTCCGGCAATTGCGGTAGCGGCTTATTCATATATGGCGCTTATTCCTGTAATTCAGCCGCCTATTATGAAGCTTATGACTACTAAGAAGACTCGTGCTATAAAGATGGAGCAGCTAAGAACAGTTTCTCAGAAAGAGAAGATAGTTTTCCCTATAGTTGTAACTATAGTTGTTGCTTTAATAGTTCCGGATGCATTATCTCTTGTAGGTATGCTTATGCTTGGTAACTTATTCAAGGAAACAGGTGTTGTTGAAAGACTTTCAAAGACAGTTCAGAATGAGTTATGTAATATTATTACTATATTCTTAGGTCTTACAGTTGGTGCAACAGCTACTGCTGACGGATTCTTAAACGCACAGACAATCGGTATAGTAGTTCTTGGATTACTTGCATTCTGTTTCTCAACATTTGGCGGACTTTTACTTGGAAATATTATGTGTTTCCTTACAAAGGGCAAGGTAAATCCTCTAATTGGTTCAGCAGGTGTATCTGCGGTTCCTATGGCGGCTCGTGTATCTCAGACAGTAGGTCAGAAGGAAAACCCTTCAAACTTCCTTCTAATGCACGCAATGGGTCCAAACGTTGCAGGTGTTATCGGTTCAGCGGTTGCTGCCGGTGTATTCCTTTCAATGTTTGCTAAATAATAATTGAAGTTTGATTTTATCAGTAACAGTAATACAAATACTTAAGAACCGAACCGAAATTTAATTATTAATTAAAGCGGTTCGGAAATGAGGAGGTAATAAAAATGGCTAAGGTAGGTATAACCGAGACTATTATTCGTGACGCACATCAGTCACTTATAGCTACTCGTATGACTACAGAAGAAATTCTTCCGGCTCTTTCTATGATGGACAAGGTAGGCTATCATTCAATTGAGGCATGGGGCGGTGCTACATTTGATGCTTGTCTTAGATTCCTTAATGAAGATCCATGGGAGCGTTTAAGAAAAATAAGAGCGGGAGCTCCAAATACAAAATTACAGATGTTGTTCAGAGGACAGAACGTTTTAGGCTACAGACATTATGCAGATGATGTTGTTGAATATTTCGTTCAGAAGTCAATTGCAAACGGAATTGATATTTTAAGAATTTTCGATGCATTAAATGACGTTAGAAATCTTCAGACAGCAATTAATGCTACAAAGAAGGAAAAGGGACATGTTCAGGCGGCTATTTCGTATACAATCAGCCCTGTTCACGACGTAGAATTCTTTGTAAAGCTTGCTAAAGAGTATGAGGACTGCGGTGCGGATTCTATCTGTATCAAGGATATGGCAGGACTTCTTACACCATATAAGGCTTATGAGCTTGTTAAGAGATTAAAGGAAACAATAAAGGTTCCGATTCAGCTTCATACACACTATACAAGCGGTGTTGCATCAATGACATATCTTAAGGCAATAGAAGCCGGAGTAGATGTTGTTGACTGTGCATTATCACCACTTGCTATGGGTACATCACAGCCGCCGACAGAGCCGCTTGTTGCAACTCTTCAGGGTACAGAATATGATACAGGAATTGATCTAAATCTTTTAACAGAGATTTCGGATTACTTCAAGCCGTTAAGAGAAAAATATCTTGCAAGCGGTCTTATGAGTACGAAGGTGCTTGGTGTTGATATCACTACTCTTAAGTATCAGGTTCCGGGCGGAATGCTTTCAAACCTTCTTTCACAGCTGAAACAGGCTGGCAAGGAAGACCAGCTTGAAGAAGTTCTCAAGGAAGTTCCAAGAGTAAGAAAGGACGCAGGTTATCCGCCTCTCGTTACTCCGTCATCACAGATTGTCGGTACTCAGGCTGTATTCAACGTTATCATGGGCGAACGCTACAAGATGGTAACTAAGGAATTCAAGGGTATAGTTAGGGGCGAATACGGAAGAACTCCGGTTCCGATTTCCGATGAATTCAGAAAGAAGATTATAGGTGATGAGAAACCTATTACTTGCCGTCCGGCTGACCTTATTAAGCCTGAGCTTGAAAAGCTTAGAAAGGATGCTGCGGAATACATCGAGCAGGATGAGGACGTATTGTCTTATGCACTTTTTGAGCAGGTTGCAGTTAAGTTCTTTGAGTACAGACGTGCTCAGAAATATAAGATTGACCCTGATATGGTTGATATGGAGAATAAGGTTCACTACGTTTAATCGTCAGCGTTTGGTGTCTGAGGACATCATCTTGGTGACAACGTTATCAGCGAACTTTAAAACAACAATAAAATGCAAATTGAGGAGTGGAGTTATCCGCTCCTTTTTTGCATGTAAAATTTCTAATCTAACTCAATATTACAAATTATTATCGTTGGACTTGCAAGATTGAAAAAAAAGTGAATAGAATAGTACAATTAAAATGACAAATCGGAGATTATATAGGGAGGTAAACTATGCTTGATATATTGGGAAGCTTTATAAAGCCGCTGATACTTTTGGTTTCGTATATGTCAAACGGTAATTCGTTTCCAAAGCCGCTTACCATTGAAGAGGAAAGACACTATTTAAAGCTATATAAAGAGGGTGATGATAGTGCTAAAGATAAACTAATTGAACATAATATGAGATTGGTTGCACATATCGCTAAAAAATATGAAAACAGTGTAAGGGATAGTGATGACCTCATTTCAATAGGGGCTATAGGTCTTATAAAGGGGATTTCTTCATTTGATGAAAACAAGGCATCAAGGCTTTCAACATATGTTGCAAGATGCATTGAAAATGAGTTTTTAATGCTGCTAAGAAGCTCCAAAAAATCTAATAATGATATTTCGCTTAATGATTCAATAGGTACCGATAAAGAGGGAAATCAGATACTTCTGATTGATATTATGAGCAGCAATGATGAAGAAATCTTTGATGAGGTTGACCTCAAAATGAATGTGAAACAGCTTTACAAAAATATCGAAACAGAGCTTGACGAACGTGAGCGCTTTATAATAAAGCTGAGATACGGACTCACGGGCGAAAAATGCAAGACTCAGAACGAAATTGCAAAAATGCTTAATATTTCACGTTCGTATATTTCAAGACTTGAGAAAAAGGCACTTTCTAAACTTAGTAAGGGTATTGAACGTTAATGCTCACTCAGTGACTTTTCCACTGAGGCAATGAGCCGCCAAAGGAATGCATCTACCCATCAAGAAATATAAAGTTTTTAGTTGGTGCAAGGCAGTAAGGGACGGCGTAATCAACGTCCCGTTTATCGTTAATTATATGGGCGGAGTGTGTTCGCCCGTGTGAGAATAAATGCTGCCAATTTTCTATTGCAATTTAGGAAACTTTAAATTTAAAATATAAATAGGTAAATAGTATTGACAAAAAAGCGATTAGAATGTATAATTTTTAGAGATATAATTTTAATTAAATTGAAGTTAGAAATAAGAAAAGGCATAAGCCTTACTTTTAATTATAGAAAATTATGTTTTGGAATGTCTGAAAATTTCAAAATTTATGAAATGAGGCGATTTTAAATGTGCGGTATAGTAGGTTATGTTGGTAATAAGCAGGCAGCTCCGATTTTGCTTGAATGTCTTTCAAAGCTTGAATACAGAGGCTACGATTCAGCCGGTATTGCAGTATATGATAATTCGGACGCTGATAATTCTATAAAGGTAATGAAATCAAAGGGCAGATTATCTGTTTTAAGCGAGAAATCGGATAACGGCGCTAAGCTAAATGGCTGTATGGGAATAGGTCATACACGTTGGGCAACTCACGGCGAGCCGTCAGATGTAAATTCACATCCGCATCTTAGCAAGTCGGGACGTTTTGCTGTTGTTCACAATGGTATAATAGAGAATTATTTAAAGCTAAGAGAAAGCCTTGAAAAAAAGGGTTTTGAGTTTATATCCGAAACAGATACAGAGGTTATTGCACATCTTGTAGAGTATTACTATGAAGGCGATATAATAGATACTGTATGTAAGGTTATAAGCAAGGTTAAGGGTTCATATGCCCTTGGCATACTTTGTCAGAATGACCCGGAGCGTTTTATTGCTGTAAGAAAGGCGAGTCCTCTTATTGTTGGACTTGGAGAGGGCGAGAATTATATAGCTTCGGATATTCCGGCAGTTCTTAACCATACAAGAAATGTATATTTCCTTGAGGATGATGAAATAGTTGAGCTTAAAAAGGATTCTGTAAAGATTTATAACCTTGACAGAGAGGAAGTAACTAAGGAAGTTTATGAAGTAAAATGGGATATATCAGCTGCTGAAAAGGGCGGATATGAACATTTTATGTTCAAAGAGATTATGGAACAGCCAAAGGCTGTACAGGACACTGTCCTTCCGAGAATTAAGAATAATAGGGTTGTATTTGATGATATTAATCTTACTGATGAGTACATAAAGAAAATAAACAAGATTTATGTTTTAGCTTGTGGAAGTGCTTATCATGTAGGAATGGTAGGAAAATATATAATTGAGAAGATGGACAGAATACCGGTTGAGGTATCTATTGCATCGGAATTCAGATACGCATCGCCTATACTTGATGAAAATACTTTGGTCATAGTAATAAGTCAGTCGGGTGAAACTGCGGATACAATTGCGGCAATGAGAGAGGCTAAGAAATACGGTGCTAAGACTTTAGCAATAGTAAATGTTGTTGGAAGCACTATCGCAAGAGAGGCTGATGAGGTTCTGTACACTTGGGCAGGCCCTGAGATTGCGGTTGCAACCACTAAGGCATACACAACTCAGCTTAATGCTGTATGTCTTATAGCGCTTTATATTCACTTATTAGTTTGCCGGAAAATATTAAAGCTATACTTGAGCACAAGGAAAAGGTTCAGTACTGTGCGTCTAAGTATTACAACAGCAAGAGTGTATTCTTCTTGGGAAGAACTCTTGATTATGCGGTGGCTCTTGAAGGCTCTCTTAAGCTTAAAGAAATTTCATATATTCATTCTGAGGCTTATGCGGCAGGTGAGCTTAAGCACGGTACAATCGCTCTTATCGAAGAAGGAACATTGGTTGTTGCCCTTTGTACTGTGGAGGAGCTGTTTGAAAAAATGCTAAGCAACATTAAAGAGGTTAAAGCACGTGGTGCGGTTGTAATTGCTATTGCTCCTGAGGGTCATACCGATATTGAAAAAGAGGCCGATCATGTAATCTATGTTCCTAAATGTGATGAAAATATTATGCCGTCTGAGGTTGTTGTTCCGCTTCAGTTATTCTCGTACTATGTTTCATCTCTTAAGGGTCTTGATATAGATAAACCAAGAAATTTGGCTAAATCTGTAACAGTTGAGTAATGAGCTTTAGGAATGTGTTTTGCACATTCCTAATTATTTTGAGTAAAATTATTTGCAATTTGATTAAAATAAATCCGATAAATATATTGAAATTTATCGTGATTTGTTATAAAATATAATAGTATTTTTAATTCTGAAAGTGAATTGGAATTAAATATGAATGGTATATACATTTAATTTATATATGTTGGAGGTTTTTTAAGATGCAAAAGTTAGAACAGCTTTATGAAGGAAAAGCAAAAAAGGTGTTTAAGACAGATGACCCTGAGGTTTTGATGGTTGATTACAAGGATGATGCTACAGCCTTTAACGGTGAGAAAAAAGGAACTATCGAGCTTAAGGGTATAATAAATAACCGTGTTACAAATCATCTTATGAAGATGCTTGAAAAGGAAGGTATACCTACACACTTTATAGAAGAAGTTTCGGATAGAGAAACATTGGTTAAAAAGGTTACTATTGTTCCTCTTGAAGTAATAATAAGAAATATTGCGGCAGGTTCATTTTCAAAGAGATACGGAGTCGAGGAGGGTAAAAAGCTTATAATACCTACTCTTGAATTCAGCTATAAGGACGATGCTCTCGGCGACCCGCTTATAAACGATTACCATGCAATTGCACTTGGTCTTGCAACACGTGAGGAGCTTGACTTAATTGCAAAGTATGCGTTTAAGGTAAACGAGGTTCTTTCTGCGTATCTTTTGGAGCTTGGAATTGAGCTTGTAGATTTTAAGATAGAGTTTGGTAAGACATCTGACGGAACAATAGTTCTTGCAGATGAGATTTCACCTGATACATGCAGATTCTGGGACAGTAAAACTCATGAAAAGCTTGATAAGGACAGATTCAGAAGAGATATGGGCAATGTTGAGGAAGCTTACCACGAAATTATGAAAAGATTAATGGGTATGGATATTTAACCGTTCACGGCGGTTTGTTGCCGCCAAGGATAAAAATTTATATTTTTAAACCTTGAGATAAATTATCTTTTATAGCAGTTGACAGTTGGTTACAGTTTATTAAAAGGGAATAAAATTAAATATATTAATTTTTAAGTCAGTTTATTTCAGGAGGAAAAATAGGTGTACAGCAAGATTTTTGATTCAGATAATATACATGAGGAATGCGGAGTTTTTGGAATATATGACAGCGGAGATAATTTAAATGTATCAAGGCTTACGTATTATGCACTTTATGCACTTCAGCACAGAGGTCAGGAGAGCTGCGGCATAGCGGTAAGAAATATTGATGAAACGGGAAATATACGAGTACTTCAGTATAAGGATATGGGACTTGTTCAGGAGGTATTCAATGATTTGGTGCTTAATGAGCTTAAAGGAAATGCGGCAGTAGGTCATGTAAGATATGCAACCTCCGGAGTAAGCAGTCGTGAGAATGCACAGCCTATGGTTTCGCGATATCAAAAAGGAACCTTTGCACTTGCACATAACGGTAATTTGGTTAATATAGATAAGCTGCGTAGAGAACTCGAGAGTCAGGGTGCAATTTTTCAGTCTACCAATGACAGTGAGATAATTGCGCAGCTTATGGCGAAGGAGAGAATAAATACAAATTCAACGGCAGAAGCGTTAATTAAGGTAATGAAAGAGATAAGCGGAGCGTATTCGCTTGTAATAATGACACCTAAACGATTGATTGCGGCGCGTGACCCACAGGGATTCAGACCGCTTTGTATGGGTAAAATCGGTTCATCATATGTATTTGCATCTGAAACCTGTGCTTTTGATTCGATAAATGCGGAATTTATACGAGATGTTGAGCCGGGTGAGGTTATAGTTGTTGATGAGGAAGGTTTGCATTCGTATAAGGATATGTGCGGACAGAAAACTTCACTTTGTGTATTTGAATATATTTATTTTGCAAGACCTGACAGTGTAATTGAGGGAG
>CAMCUJ010000040.1 GCA_945878965.1 uncultured Clostridia bacterium | reverse complement strand
TTGTTCTTCGTTGCCTTAATTACCTTTAGTCTTGAGAACTCCTCACGTTCCTTTTCCTCAAGAGCATTCTGAATATTCTTGGTTTCCTCCTCATATCTCGGAATCATTATATTCTTAAGCGCATTAGCACGCTTCTGGGTCTTTTTTATACTGTCCGCAAGCCTAAATACCGAATTTTCAATCTGAGCCAAAGTCTTTGTAAGCCTCTTTACATCTCTGAATTTATTGCAAGCCTCATCAAGCGATGAACTCGTATTCTTAAAG
This sequence comes from uncultured Clostridia bacterium, assembly GCA_945878965.1. GTDB lineage: Bacteria > Bacillota > Clostridia > Monoglobales > Monoglobaceae > CAMCUJ01. The sequence goes on along the minus strand of CAMCUJ010000040.1, from coordinate 8,429 downwards.
CTGTAAATCGGGCGCTCCTCCTCATCGTTCATTGTAACAATAGGAATTTCAACACCCATAACACTTCTGAATTTAACTTCAACACTATCCTCTATCTCAGCCGCAATTCCCGCCTTTTCAACCTCATCAATTCCCACCTCAATATTTGCCCTTTGAAGTGCAGTATACGCCTGTGAAAAGGTATTATCTATCTTCGACTGAATTTGTTTGGCTGTTTCAATAAGACCCATCATTTCTCTGATAAGTATGTTCCGCTTTTTGTCTAAAAGCTCATATCCCGTTTTACAAAGCGATAGAGTATTCTTGGCAATTATAAGGTTTCCCTTTGTTGCAACCATAGCCATAATAAATTCCCCTTTATTTCCTAACTGATATTCTCAGCTTTACTGCTGTGTGCCTTTAATGTATCCGGCGAAATTCTGTCAAGCTCGCTCTCAGGAAGCATTCCAAGTATCTCCCAAGCCTTTTCAATGCTCTCCTCTATACTCCTGTTCTCATGCCTGCCCTGTCCTACAAAGCTTCTTTCAAACTCCGCTCCGAACTTTATATAAAGCTTGTCAATGTCCGATAACTCGTCCTCACCTATTACAGATGCAAGCGCTCTTACGTCCTGAACCTTAGCATAAGACGAAAACAACTGATTGCTTACCTCCGGATGCTCTTTAAGAGTATATCCCTCACCTATTCCGTCCTTCATAAGTCTTGAAAGCGACGGAAGCACCGAAATAGGAGGATATATATTCTTTTGTGAAAGTGCTCTGTCAAGAACTATCTGACCCTCTGTAATATATCCTGTAAGGTCGGGAATAGGGTGTGTAATATCATCATTCGGCATTGTAAGTATCGGAATCTGAGTTATAGAACCCTTGCTTGTGTCTATCATTCCGGCTCTCTCGTAAAGAGTTGCAAGGTCACTGTATAAATAACCCGGGTAACCCTTTCTTGACGGAATTTCCTGCTTTGACGCCGAAACCTCACGAAGTGCCTCGCAATATGAGGTTATATCCGTCATTATAACAAGAACGTGCATATTATGCTCAAATGCTAAATACTCAGCCGCAGTAAGCGCACATCTCGGAGTTAAAATTCTCTCAACTACAGGGTCTGAGGACGTATTTATAAACATTACGGAACGGCTTATCGCTCCGGTCTTTTCAAACTCGCTTATAAAATAATTTGCAACGTCATGCTTTACACCCATAGCCGCAAACACTATTCCAAATTCAGCATTGTCGTCCTCCGCAATTTTAGCCTGTGCCGCTATCTGAACCGCAAGATTATCATGCGGAAGTCCGTTGCCCGAAAATATCGGAAGCTTCTGACCTCTTATAAGCGTCATTAATCCGTCAATCGCCGAAATTCCGGTCTGAATAAATGAATTAGGATATCTTCTTGATACCGGATTCATCGGCTTTCCGTTTATGTCCATTTTTTTCTCATAGTATATCTCGCCAAGTCCGTCCATCGGACGGCCTACTCCATCAAATTTTCTGCCCAGTATCTCCTTTGAAAGCGGCAGCATAAGCGGTCTGCCCGTCGGGCATAGTCTGCAGTTTTCAAGAGATATTCCCTTAGTTCCCTCAAAAATCTGAATTACCGCAAATTCCTCCGTTATCTCTATAACTCTGCCTATTCTCTCGCTGTTATCATCTAAAATTATACGTACAATCTCATCGTATGCAACGTCCTTAAAGCCTTCCGCTATAACTATCGCACCGCTGATATCCTTAAGTCCTATATATTGTAATTCCATAGTTTGGTACTCCTTAAAACTCAAGCTTATCTATTTCTTCGCCGACCGCCTTAAACTTTTCAAGCTCATCGTTTGATATATCGTATTTCATTTTTATAACCCTATCGAAAATTCCTGTCTTTGAAAGCTGAGAAACACTTATTCCCTCAAGCTCAACAAGGCTTTTACATTTTTTATAAAGCTTTAGTATAATCTTAAGCATTTCATACTGCTTAATGATCGGAACATAGGTATCATTTGCATGATATGCATTCTGCTGAAGAAAACCGACTCTTATAACTCTTGCAATTTCCAGTGTCAATTTCTGATCCTCCGGAAGAACATCGGCACCGATAAGCTTAACAATCTCCATAAGCGAGTTTTCCTCCTGAAGTATTCTTACAATCTCACCTCTAAGCTTTAGGAAATCCTTATCGACATTAGCTTCATACCACTGTGAAAGATCGTCAATATACTCGCTGTAGCTTGTATGCCAGTTTATAGCCGGATAATGTCTTGCATAAGCCAAAGACTTATCAAGACCCCAGAAACAGCGTATAAAGCGCTTTGTATTCTGAGTAACAGGCTCCGAGAAATCTCCGCCTTGAGGTGATACGGCTCCGATTATTGTAACCGAGCCCTGAGTATTGTTAAGATTTGTAACAAAGCCTGCACGCTCATAGAACTCCGAAAGTCTTGATGAAAGGTATGCAGGGAATCCCTCCTCTGCCGGCATTTCCTCAAGTCTGCCCGAAATCTCACGAAGCGCCTCCGCCCATCGGGATGTCGAATCCGCCATTATAGCCACATTATAACCCATATCACGGTAATATTCCGCAATAGTGATTCCTGTATAAATAGAGGCTTCACGTGCCGCAACCGGCATATTTGACGTATTTGCAATAAGGAGTGTTCTGTTCATAAGCGGCTCGCCCGATTTAGGGTCGGTAAGACCGGTAAATTCCTCAAGAACCTGAGTCATCTCATTACCTCGCTCGCCGCAGCCTATGTAAATTATAATTTCAGCATCCGACCACTTCGCAAGCTGGTGCTGAGTCATAGTCTTGCCTGTTCCGAAGCCTCCCGGTATAGCCGCGGTTCCGCCCTTTGCAAGCGGAAACAAAACATCTACTATTCTCTGTCCCGTTATAAGCGGCTTGCTGATTTTTTCACGTCTTATATAAGGTCTTGGTGTACGAATAGGCCATTTCTGAATTGCACATACCTCATATATTTCGCCGTTTTCAAGTCTGACCTTTACAAGCCAGTCACTGCACTTAAATTCACCGCTTTCACGAACCTCTACAGCCTCTCCCGAGATATTCGGAGGAAGCATTATCTTATGCTTTATAAGCGAGGTTTCAACCGTTTCGGCAACTATTGCTCCGCCGCTTAGTACATCTCCCGCATTTACTAAAATGTCTATCTTAAATATCTGTTCTTTATCTATAGCGTCTGCGGATATTCCTCTTGAAATAAACGCTCCGCTCTCTTTCTCAACCTGCTTAAGCGGTCTGCCTATACCGTCATATATATTTCCTATAAGTCCCGGACCAAGCATAATCGACATAAGCTCACCGCTTGATATAACCTCCTCGCCTATCTTAAGACCGGAGGTTTCCTCATATACCTGAATTATCGTATCATCGCCGTGTACTGCAATAACTTCTCCGATAAGCTTTTCCTCTCCTACATAGACCATTTCAAGCATCTTAAGCCACGGTGCGTTTTTTACGGTTACAACAGGACCGTTAATTCCGTATATGAACGATTTCTGAATATTTTCCATACATAACTGACCTTTCTTTAAGCAAAAATTTAATTTTTTAATTAATGCTCTATTATAAGCTCGCAGTTTTTATAAAACTCCTCTTTCTGACATTCAATCCGCCTATCCAAGGTATTATCTATATAAATCCGCATTTCTCTGTTTTCAAGGATAAAGCCGCCTAAAAGCTTTGACTTTGAAACGCAAACAGATACATTTTCATAATTCTTTGCAATCTCAGTCATAATTTCCTTATCCTCTGCTCTTACCTCGCAGACCGTTGCTGTTGATTTCATATCAGCAATCAGCTTTTCAAACTCAGATTTAAGAAATTCAACATATTTGTCTGATTTCACGTATTCATTAATATTATCAATAACCTTCCCGAATACCTTATCAAACATATCCTGCCGTGTTTCAATAATCATTCTGAAGGCCCTGTTTTTAACATTTAAAATCTTTAAAAGGCTTTCGTCCTTCATTCGTTTTTTCTCAGACTGTATATATTCGTTTTTCCATTCGGAAAACTCTTTCTTAGTGCGGCTAAGTTCCTCATCACGTCTTTCCTTAAGACCTGATATAAGCTCTTCACGTCGAAGCGCCGCCTCATTTAAAATCGTCTCCGAAAATTTCAGTAATGAATCCCGGCTCATAATCTCACACTTCCTTAATATTAATTAAAGTCGAACACCTATAGCGTCCTTTACATAATTCAATATGTAATCGTCGGGTCTTGACGTACCGTGTCGGTCGGGAAGCTCAACAATAAGCGGAATTTTATTATTGACCTTCTGTTCCTCAATATATTCGGGTGCCAAATCAACCAGCTTTTCAGTTATAAGAAGCACAGCGACATCCTTATTTTTAAGCACCCTGTCAAATTCCTGTTTAAACTCCTCTTTTTCATGAACCACAACGCCCTCAACTCCGGCAAGACGCATTCCTGTAAGAGTATCTATATTATCACTCAGTAAAAAATATTTCATTGCTATCAACCAAGCTTTCCGATAATCATAAATGAAATCAAAAGTCCGTAAAGTGCGATACCTTCCGCAAGTGCAACGAATATAAGAGATTTACCCATAATTTTCGGATCCTCTGAAATTGCACCAAGAGCCGCCGATGAAGCCGCCGCAACCGCAATACCTGCACCTATACACGAAAGACCTGTAGAAAGCGCTGCCGCTAAAAATCCCATTCCGGATGACACCGCAGTATTTGCCGCCTCTGCCGTACCCTCGGCAAACGCAACTATTCCGCCGTTCCACATCATAACTGTCATTACAGCCATAATTCCAAAGAACGAGAATACGTTAACTCCAAGAACCGTTACCATCTTTTTGCCCTTAAGCTTAAAACCGTAATGTGCTATCATCGGCATTGCCGCCGCAAGGACTAAAATTATTAAACATACCATATTTTTTGCTGCTCCAAACATAAAAAACACCCTTTCATTTATAATTCTAATTCATAATGCGTAACTTAGAAGCATTTATGCATATATTTTCGTTCGCATCGGACGAATACAGTTTGTCCCCGTATTACTAACCCTAACCTCTGATTGATTTAAACTCTCTGCCGTCACCGTCATAGAATCTGCTGAACATCTCATAAAATCCAAGTCTTAGAACCTGAATACCGACTATTAAGCCTTCAAGACCGATTACAAGTATATTACCGAGAATTGCAACCGTTACCGAGCCTGCTCCGTTAAGCTGCTCCATAAACATAAGCACAACCGACATCATTCCGGCATGGTTAAGTGCAAACGCTCCGACACGGACGAACGAGATACTGTTTGTAACAAAGCTTAAAAGTATCTCAAACAGTTCAAAGAACGACTGAACGAAAAATCCGCCCTTTTCCTTAGGCATCCAGTCCTTTTTCCTTGCACAAAGCTTTCCGAGAGGCTCCTGACAGAATATAAGTATAAGCGATATCACAATTCCGATTGACGCCGCTGCAAACGGAGCCTTGCTTCCAAGGAAAATGCTTACTCCAAGGTAAAGTGCAAGTCCGTAAAACAATATTCCCGCAACTCCGTTCTGTGAAAAGAAGGTTTTTTGCCAGTTCCTTTGTTTTATGCCGTTTATTACGTTTATAAGCATACAAATCAGAATTATGAATACACCGATTACAACAGTGGTAATAAGAATTCTGTTCATATTGTTGCTGTTTTCCATAGGTGTAAACCAAAGCGGTTTTATAACTCCGTTCTCACCCTCAAATCCGAAAAATGTTCCGTACAGAAATCCGAATACTACCGATGAAACTCCGAGAGGAATAAATATCTTTGCCAAAAATCCGCCCTTTTTCATAAGCACCATTACAATTCCCAAAACAGCCAAAACCGCTCCGTGACCGACATCGCCGAACATCATTCCGAATAACAGAGTGTATACTATGGCAAGAATCGGCGTAGGGTCAATCTCGTTATAGCTCGGAACACCGTACATCTTTATAAATTCCTCAAATGGCTTAAACAACGCAAAATTTTTAATCTTTGTAGGCGTTGTAACACTCTCAAAATTACTTGGCTCATCAAGTATAATTGTAATTCTGTCATCATCCTGAGCAGGCTTTGAAATTCTTTCCGCCTCACGCTCTGCCGCCCAGCAGGTAAAGTAAAAGCTGTTGCTTGTATAAACCGCTTTTCTTTTTATTTCAAACAAGTCACAGTAGTACTTAACCACCTCGAACGCTTGAAGAATCTCATCCTTCTGAGCAACGATAGCCATAGTTGTCTGAGCCGAAAGCTCATTAAGCTCCTTTTCTATCACAAGTCTTTTTTCATTAATCTTTCCGATAATTTCAGCAGGAGTTCCGTCCTCGTTTTCATTATCAATCCAGATTCGCTCAAAATACAGAGTTGCCATAACCTTATCAACTCTTATGCACTCGCTTGCAGAAGTGAAATAAAATCCCCAGACATAGTTTTTATCCTCGCTGAGTGCCGAAAAATATACCGGCAATTCACTGAGATAATCCTCAAGCTTTCTGTAGCTGTCAATCGGAAGTCTGCCGAAACGACATTTAATCAGCTTAAGCTCGGAAAGCTTGTCAAGCTCAACGTCCGAATTTTCAATCGGCTTAAGCGTTTCTCTCAAACTGTTCAAACGCTCAAGCTCTGTCTTAAGCTTTTCGCTCTTTTCTCTTAATACGTGTATCTGCTTATCAAACACATCAACCATATTCTTAAGCTCATCAGCACTCATTTCGCCCTTATGAGGTTTTATATCGTTATACGGTATCTGTGCATATTCAAATACATCAACAAATTTTTTCATAACCTCAGTATACGGATTATTGCCATGATATGTGACAAATCCTTTTGTATTATTAAACACATTAAAAGGATTTTCAAACTCAATATCGCTGTCGATGAGATATCTTTCTATAATCTCATCCAAATCCTCAAGCTTTCCGATGATGTTGATAAGCTTCATTTTTAGCACCATAATTTTTCACATCCCTTCAATATTAATAAAAGCTACTGCACAGCAATAATATATTTCTTTATATCCTCCGCATTAATTCCGTATCTGACTCCCTCAATAACCGTTATTATATTTTTAAGCTCAAATTTCTTTAAATATAAATAGCTTACCACCGAAGCATTACTGTACGGCTCTGACCTTAACTGTCTTCGATGCATATTAAAAATATAAAAATCTATGTTTTTCTCAAAGAACTCATCACCGGAAAATATATTCCTGTACGCCGCATTTTTAATTTCCGAAACCGCAAGACTCGCAGTTTCCGTTTCCACCATTTTAGTTATATCCTCTTTCTTCAGCCTGTAGCCGTCCATAAATAAAATCGGATATATCTCCTCATTGCTCATTTTGTAATATCTCTTGGCTCGTATAATAGAAGAAATATTCAGTAAATCTATCTCCGTTCCGAAAAGCATTCTCAGGCTCTTGTTTTCCTTACCCTTAGAATATTTGTTAATATACTTAATTATCGTCCTTATGTAATAAAAATCAAGTATTGTTTCAATATTAAACAGCGTCTGACGGCTTACATCAGATTTAAGACTTAAAAACATCTCTTTATAATCGCTCTTCTCAATTATCGCCATAAACTCATCAAAATTCTTCGCCTCAAGCAAAAGCAGAAAATCCACAGTCCCGTCAATCATAAGATATTTTCTTATATATCTTTCGTTAAAATGAGTTTCTGTCTTTGAATACATCTTTCTTGCACAAAACTTGATTCCCTCAACCTCGTCGTGAATATCATAAATCTTCAAAAATGACCTCGTATCCATATCAAGATAAGGCAAAAGAGATTTCATATCCTGTTTTGTATTAAGCTTAATCATCTCCTCCATCTCACCTCGATGAAGGTTAGTAATATCAATTCCGCTGAAAATATTCTTATAGCCGCTATTTTGCTTAAGATACTCTGCAATTTTAGGAACCGAGCCGCACTTTATCATATTTTCATAATCAATATCATTAAGACTGCTGCAAAGCTTTGCTTTAATCTTTACCGCAGCCGCCGAATTCTTAATTATCTTATTCAGCATCAAGCATCAATCCGCCTTCCCGATTTTAAAACCCTTCCGTAAGTATTGTGCTTGTAATTTCACTTACCCATTTATCCTGATTTTCAGCAAAACATTCAACAAGCTTTTCTGTCTGCACCCGGTGCATATTATCAATACTTCTGATTTGCTTTTCCTCATTTTCAGCTATGCTTTTCCGTATCTTCGCAATTTTAGCTTCCGCTGAATTCTCATACTCAGTCTGAATTTTTTTCTTCTCAAGCTCCAAATCCTTCTCAAACTTCTTCTTGATTTCGTCAGCGTCCGAAACTATTCCCTGAGCCTTGTTCTCAATATCCAGAATAACCTGCATTACATTCATATACCTTAGCACTGCCTTTCAATCTTTAAAATACAAAATACCTCTTACTATATAA
>CAMCUJ010000039.1 GCA_945878965.1 uncultured Clostridia bacterium | reverse complement strand
ATTATAAACGAAACAATCGTTTCCCAAAGCTCCTGCTTCATAATTCGTATTCCATTGCCATATTCCATACAGTTACTTAAAACACTGTCGCCTTTAAGACTTGCCTTAATCTTGTCATAATCCTCATCAAGTCCCAAGTATCTTTCCCAAAAGTCTGTATCTTCACAATCGCTTAATATATATACGCTGTCATTTTGCTTTGTTATTTTGGCATAATGTCCGCCTGCAACACCAGTATACGAACCGTCATCACTCTGCTTCCATCTGAAGCACTGTCCGCACATAAAGGTCTGCTCTAAATCAAAATCCTTTACATTCTTAATTTCAAGCATAATCAATCCTCTTTGTTATTTATATGAATACCTTTTATATTAACGTTTATCGCCGATATCACAAGAGAAGTCATATATTCAATCGACTTTGAAGCCTGATGCGAAAATTCCTTTGCCGCCTCGTCAAGCTTGCAAGGATAATTTATCGAAACATCAACATCTATTATAACAGAGCCTTGCTTTTCGGTTTTTGTTCTTACCTTAAACACCTCATAAATTGCTTTGTTTTTTTCAGCCTCATGACGGCATAAATCAACTATAACCTTAGGTGCAATCTTGTAATCTCCAAGATAGCTGTATGTAGGTCTTATTATAGTTTTTTCCTCCGTTATTGACTTGCCCTTTTTATTGAACATAACAAGAATAGGGTCAATGAAATATCCCGAAAACTGTTTTTTAACCTCAAATGTCGGAACAGGTATAACATGCTTACCCTGTTTTTCTCTCATATGCTTTGCAATACTCATAGCCTCGGGAGTTGAAACATCCTCAATATATATATACTTCTGAATTTCACCAAGCTCAAGTCTTTCCGCAATCATATTAACCATTCGTTCAGATGTTCCGATAATAAGTATAGAGTCAACATTTTCTCTCTTTATTGCCGCTTTAACGCTTTTTGTATGCTCTTCATCCGAAAATACAGCACGTCTTACAGACGCCATTTTAGTACTTTCTCTCTTTGCGGATTTACCCTCAATTATACGGTTATCGGAAATTAAAAGTCCGTCGTCAATAATGTAATGCAAATGATTTTCCTTCGCAACTCTCATACTGTTGTGACTTTTTCCTGTTCCGGATTTTCCAACAAAGGCGTATACTTTCATAACAGCCAGCTCCTTTAGCTTCAATTTAAAACATATTAAACTTGGTAAACTATACTATATATCCTTTGAATAGTTCTCTTTAATCTTATACGAAAGCCTCATAAGACTATCGCTGAAATGTATATTTTCAACCGAAATCCCATCGGTCTGAGAAATTTCGGCATATGAGAAATTGAGGAATGCCTTAATTCCATAGTCTATAAGTTCATTTGCGACCTCTCTTACGTGGGTTCTCGGAACTGCAAGTATAGCCATAACCGGTTTATTTTTCTCAATAAAATCCTTTATCTCGCTGTAGTCCATAATAGTTATATTTTTAACGGTTGTACCGACCTTGTTTTTATCTATATCAAAAATTCCGATAAGCTTAAAGCCTCTCGGTTCAAAGCTCGTATTAATTGCAAAGGCTCTTCCTAAGTTTCCGGCACCAACCAAAATTGCGGTTTTCGGAGTATTAAGTCCAAGTATTTTACCTATTTCTTCTTGAAGAAGCTTGACATTATATCCGTAACCCTGTTGCCCAAAGCCTCCGAAGCAGTTAAGATCCTGTCTTATCTGCGAGGCTGTAACACCCATTTTTTGGCTTAGCTCCTTTGAAGATATTCTCTCAATTCCGCTTTTGCTAAGCTCATTAAGATATCTGTAATATCTTGGCAGTCTGTTTATAACCGACTCCGAAACCTTTCTTTCCATACTGTAGTTTCCTCTTTTCTTGTTTCCGTAAATAGCTAAATTAAGCTGTCATTTTAAACAATCCGTCAGTTTTAAATTGTTTAAAAAGAAAGCTATGATAAATATTCCTTAAAATACTGCTTAAAAGTAAAATTCAGTTCCCGAAGGCACAAATGCCTTCGAGAACATAAATTTAAACTTTGAATAATATATTTATCTAATCTTAAAATTAATCGTTAAGCTTTGACATAACATAGTCGGCAAACTCAGCACTTGTAGCACCGTCAGCTCTTCCTGTGATAACAAGCTTCTTTTCTTCGTACATACAAATGTCAAGCGCTCTTTCTAATTTTTTAGCCTTGTCCGCATATCCGATATGCTCAAGAAGCATTACAGCAGCTCTTATAATACTGCATGGGTCAGCATACTTATCTCTGCCCTCCTGAACCATTCTCGGAGCACTTCCGTGAATAGCCTCAAACATAGCATATCTCTTACCTATATTAGCACTTCCGGCTGTACCTACTCCGCCCTGGAACTCAGCAGCCTCATCTGTAAGAATATCGCCGTATAGGTTTGGAAGAACCAATACCTGGAACTGTGTTCTTCTCTTCTTGTCAACAAGCTTTGCTGTCATTATGTCAATGTACCAGTCGTCAAACTCAATCTCAGGATATTCCTTTGCAACCTTCTTGCAGATATCAAGGAACTTACCGTCTGTAGTCTTTACAACGTTTGCCTTAGTTACAGCTGTAACTCTTGTCTTGCCTGTTTTCTTAGCATGCTCAAATGCCGCTCTTGCAATTCTTTCAGAGCCCTCTGTTGTAGTTACAACAAAGTCTATTGCAAGGTCGTCATTAACGTGCTGTCCCTTAGAGCCTACAGCATATCCGCCCTCTGTATTCTCACGGTAGAATGTCCAGTCAATTCCCTCCTCAGGAACCTTTACGGGACGGACGTTTGCAAACAAGTCAAGCTCTTTTCTCATAGCAACGTTTGCACTCTCAATGTTTGGCCACGGGTCGCCGGCTCTCGGAGTTGTTGTAGGACCCTTTAATATTACATGACATTTCTTAAGCTCTGCCAAAACGTCATCCGGAATTGCCTTATTTGCAGCCGCACGGTTCTCTATTGTACATCCGTCTATTACGTTAAATACTACCTTTCCGCTCTTTTTCTCGTCCTCAAGAAGGAATTCGAGTATTCTCTGTGCTTCCTTTGTAATAGCAGGACCTATTCCGTCGCCGCCTACTACTCCGATTACTATTTGGTCAAGCTTGCCGTAATCAACAAATTCCTTATCAGCATTTATTCTGTCGACCCTTTCAAGCTGTTCTTCAAGCATTTTTCCGAATTTCTCTTTTGCTTCTTCAATGTACTTATTCATTGTAATCCACCTCTTTGGTTAAATATTTAATTCTAAATCAGGAATTACTTACCTGCTCCTTTGTATAGTTAAGAAGTCCGCCTGCCGCCATTATATGACGCTGTCTGTCTGATAGTGTTATGTCAACAGGAATTTCAATGTTCTTTGTTACATTCTTAACCGTAATCGGCTTTCCGTTTAGTATCTCGTCACGAATTCCCTCAAGTACCAATTCATCGCCCATATCTATCTTGTCATAATCATCAGGATTGCTGAATGTTAACGGAAGTATTCCGTTGTTGATTAAGTTAGCCATATGAATTCTTGCAAATGACTTACAGATTACAGCCTTAATTCCAAGATAAAGCGGAACAAGTGCTGCATGCTCACGTGATGAACCCTGACCGTAGTTTGAACCGGCAACTATAAATCCGCCGCCGTTTTCCTTTGCACGCTTTGAGAACTCCGGATCTGACGGTGCCAAGCAGTAGTCTGAAAGATACGGAATATTTGAACGGTAAGGAAGAAGCTTAGCGTTTGACGGCATAATATGGTCTGTTGTAATATTATCCTCAAGCTTTATAAGCGAAACGCCCTTAACAGTTTCAGCAAGTGCTGTGTTTATCGGGAACGGCTGAATATTAGGACCTCTTACAACATCTACATCAGCGGCAGATGGTGCAGGAGATACTACCATATTGTCGTTAACCTTGAACTGCTTTGGCATCTCAAATGAAATATCAATGCTGTCCCCGTAATCCATAGGATTGGTAAGAACGCCTTCAATTGCAGATACTGCCGCAACCTCAGGACTTACAAGGTAAACCTGTGCTGACATTGTACCTGAGCGGCCGTAGAAGTTACGGTTATTGGTTCTGAGCGAAATTGCGTCTGTCTTTGGTGACTGACCCATACCGATACATGGACCGCAGGCACTTTCAAGAATTCTTGCACCGGCATCAATCATATCTGCAAGAGCGCCGTTTTCAGCAAGCATATTAAGAACCTGCTTTGAACCGGGACCTATTACAAGGCTTACATCAGGGTGTACAGTCTTGCCCTTTAATATTTTTGCAACCTTCATCATATCCGCATAAGATGAATTTGTACAGCTTCCGATGAATACCTGGTCAACCTTAATCTTTCCTACATTGTCGCAGGTGTCAACAGCATCGGGACTGTGCGGCTTTGCAACAAGCGGTACAAGCTCGTCAAGGTCTACTGTAATAACCTTGTCATATACAGCGTCAGCGTCCGGCTGAATTTCAACGAAGTCTTCCTCTCTGCCCTGTGCCTTAAGAAATTCACGTGTAATTTCATCACTTGGGAATATAGATGTTGTAGCACCGTGCTCAGCACCCATATTTGTAATTGTGGCACGCTCCGGAACCGAAAGAGTTGATACACCCTCGCCCGAATACTCAAGTATGTATCCGACTCCGCCCTTAACCGAAATCTGTCTTAATACCTCAAGTATTACGTCCTTTGCAGTAACCCATTTACGAAGCTTACCCTTAAGCTCAACCTTCATAATCTTAGGCATAGTGATGTAGTAAGCACCGCCTCCCATTGCAACAGCAACATCAAGACCGCCGGCACCTATTGCAAGCATACCGATGCCGCCGCCTGTCGGAGTATGGCTGTCAGAGCCAAGAAGCGTCTTTCCCGGCTTTCCGAATCTCTCAAGCTGAACCTGATGACAAATACCGTTGCCCGGTCTTGAAAAATATATTCCGTGCTTTGATGCAACTGTCTGAATGTACTTGTGATCATCCGCATTCTCAAAACCTGCCTGAAGTGTGTTGTGGTCTATATATGCTACAGACTTTTCTGTCTTTACTCTGTCTATTCCCATAGCTTCAAACTGAAGATATGCCATTGTTCCCGTTGAATCCTGTGTAAGTGTCTGGTCTATCTTAATTGATATTTCCTGACCGGCTATCATTTCGCCCGACACAAGATGCTCTTTAATAATCTTTTGCGCTAAAGTTAAACCCATTTTCGCACTCTCCTTTTCTTGATGTTTTCACATACTATTATTTTATATAAAAAATCATTGCTTGTCAAGAGTTTAACATTCATATATTAAATTACATATCTATTTTATTTAAATTTTACGAAATACCTTTATTTTTTCACTCACACTTTCCACAGTTTTTCCACAGCTCAATTATGATAATATCGCTTGTCACGTTTATTTTCCACATTATCTACAGTAGGTTTTTCCACCTTTTATATAGATATTTGGCATTATTCGATTTTAAAGCATCATAATACTCTGTATAAATACAATATATGATTTGAAAATTCCGCATAAAAAATAGTTGTTCCACAGTTTCCACAAAGTTATCCACACTCTTGAACCTTTTTATAACGGCTCTATACAGGCTGTCCACATTATGAGAATTGTTTCACTGCACGGAATTGATTATGAGATGAAAATGAACAAAGGATAAAAAATAAATGCTGTTTGAAACTGATTTTTATCAAAGCTCCAAACAGCATATTTTATTTATTATTTTTCTTTTTATCCTTATAAACAAGCTTGTTATAATATTTCACAAACCAGCTTATCTTTTTAAGTCCGAATAAATAGGATATAACCGTCACAACAGGTATAATTAAAATCGGCAAAAGATAACCTATAAAATCACCCTTGCCCATAAATCCCGAACACGGAAAAAACCACAGCTTATATAAAATATCAACTATGACAGTTACGGGATGGTCTGTAAGCATAAGCTCAAACCCCGCTCCGGATGCCGACCATATTCTCGGAAACACAAACGGACATATAACTCTGAATATAAATAATATAACGGATATAACCGATGATAAAAGTCCTACCAAAACCGCACGCTTTATACTCGGATTAAACTCACCGATTTTTCTTGAATCCCTCATTCCCATATCCCAGCCGGCATTATATATAACTATTATATATACCGCCGTAAATATTCCGCTGTAAAGATAGGGATACTTAGTTAAAAACCAAAACGGAAAACTAAGTATTATAGATACAAGACTCACTATTATATGAAGCCCCGTAATCTTAATTGACTCCTTTAATTCTCTCATCAGCTTATCACTCCTATTATTAAATTACAATAATTCTATCATATATTGCCGATTCGGTCAAGTAAATTTAAAAATTTTAACTTTTTAATCAGCCGTATAGTTCTCTGCATTTGTATTCTGAGCCTCTTTATTAATCATTTCAATTATGCGTTCTCTGCCGTCAATCTGCATACAGTTAAGCATAGCAATTGCCGCCGCCTTATTCTGAGGATTAAACACGCCTATCTTCCACAAATCCATTACCGTCTGATTTTGAACCGCTCTGCTGTAAGGATTACTCTTCTGAGGACTTATTTCTATATCAAACTCCGAGCTCTCACAGCCGCTGAACATCTCTCTTGAAATATTGACATATTCCTTAAGCTCTCCTTCTCCTACCCTGTAGCTTCTTTCCTTTGTGAAAAACTGCTTTATAAGCTCTATGCACATATAAATTATATCCTTATACACCATATAGCTTTCTTGAATCAAATCCCTTGACAGCTTTTCTCCTGCCTGCTGCAGTGCCGCAATTGCCGAATATGCCGTAACTCCGTTTGATGTTCCGCCCTGTTGAAAATCTCTGTTTCCCGCAATTTCTTTAAGCTCATTTATTTTACTCTGCCTGTGATTTATTATATACGGCTGTATAGGCTTGGTCTGAAACTCTCTTATATTGTCCTCGTTCACACTTCCGGCAACATGAATTACATCTCTTGAAATGTCCATAAGCTCATTTTCATTAATTCCGCCGTTATCCTTAATAAGGAATCTCGACTTTCCCGAAATAAGAGCATTCCTTGAAATAAGTGCATCAAGCCTGTCTATGTAAAGCTGAGGACTCTTTATAACATCTAAAATTCCAAAGCCCACAGGACTGTCCTCGTCGGGATACATAACATCAAGCACAAAAGGATACATTCCGTGGTCATAAATTCCGTTTTCTCCGCTGTCCTCACTTGCCGCAAGTATCTTTCCGTTACATAACTTTATAAGCTCAACCGTTTTCTTATTTCCTCTTATCTTTTTATAATAACAGTCAATAACCAAGCTTTTATTTTCATATATATCACTTTGCGAAGTATTCTGACCGTCATCATATGTCATTACATCAAACATATTCATACCGCTAATTTCATCGGCATACTGCGGATACTCAGCTTTAAGAGTATCGTTATCCACAAGTGCGGTTAAAAATACAAACTTACTGTCCTGAATATCCACAATTCCGGGCTCCCAAAATAAATTCAGAATATCTATTTTATTTATGCAAATATCACCGCTTCCGTTTCTCAGCTTTGGATTATAAAATACTCCGTAGCATGATGCACCGTTTTTAAGCTTATACCACCATGCTCTTGAATATGTACGCTTAAAATCACATAGGTTGAGCTGCATAGGTATAATCTTAGTCATTATCTCCGCAAGCTTACGCCCTTTTTCGCTTCGCTCCAAAATGTTCGGTTCAGGATACCCGTCCATAGCCTCAGCGTGCTTATTTGCCAAAACATTAAACACATACGAGGTTGAAGGCATTGGTATATCATCATCTGTAACACTGCTTAAATGTCGGTTTTTAAACCATTTGTTATTTTAAATTATACGCTCGTCAAATGAACGCTTATGTGCTTTATATTTAGTAAAGCTTTCCTCTATTAATTTTAAAAAGCTGTCTGATATACAGCCGTCATAATCTTTATAATTCATATATCGTTCCTTTCTTTGATTTCAATAAGACGCAGAGCGCCGTTATTATAATGCCGCTAAGGCAAGTGCAACATATTTCTGCATTTCAGAATAAGTAACTACCTTATCCCCGTTTACCGAAACAGTCCCGTTAGTCGTATTAAGCTTTATACCTCCCGAGCTGTAAAGCGTAATTCCGTTTATTGCCGAAATATTAAGCGTATCAGTATTTTTATTACCGCTTATCGAGGCGTTATCGCCGAATAATATATAACCGTCATTGTTATAGTTGCACATTTTAAGCTGTCTGCCTATTATAACGTCCTTTTGGGTATTTATATTTCCGCTGAATACCGCCTCACCGTTATCATCGAGCATAAGTCCGTTTCCGTTCCCGTCGGTAATCATAAATACAAAGTTTCCGTTATCGTTCTTCCCCATAAGAACTCTGAGTTCTCCGTTTTCGGAAATTGAAATCGTGTTTGCAGTAATTTTCAGACTGTCATCAGAGCTTTTAACGGTTATGCCCTGACTCAAATCTATTGTTCCTGCGGTAATTTTATCCGCAGTAAGATTTTTAATCTGAGCATTAAGAATTTTTCCGTCGGTAACGTCAATATTTTCTGCTTTAACCATAGCCGCCTCTGTTACATTGCTTGAATCAAGGTTATTAAGAATAAAGCCAAGCTCATCAATAAGAGCCGTTCCCCATTCCTTAAGCTGTTTTAATGCTGTTTTGGTTTCCTGACTCAGCATCGGCGGTATGGGAGTTGTCAAGTTCGGCAAAGCATTTCCCCTCCT
>CAMCUJ010000038.1 GCA_945878965.1 uncultured Clostridia bacterium | reverse complement strand
CGGAATACCAACATCCTGTGAAAGCTTCTTAACCGCATCAATTGCTGCCTTACGATACTCTTCCACGGACATCTTGTCAGTTCCTTCCACGCCCATTGCCTGTGCAATATATTTATACTTGTCACCGGTTGCAGGTGCATTATATTCCATTACAGTCGGAAGTATAATAGCATTGGCAACGCCGTGAGGTGTATCATAAAGTGCTCCCAAAGGATGAGCCATAGAGTGAACTATACCAAGTCCGACATTAGAGAATCCCATTCCGGCAATATACTGACCAAGAGCCATTCCCTCTCTGCCTTCCTTTGTATTGTCAACAGCACCTCTTAGTGTACGTGAAATAATCTCAATTGCTTTAAGATGGAACATATCAGAAAGCTCCCATGCACCCTTTGTAATATATCCCTCAATAGCATGAGTCAAAGCGTCCATACCTGTAGCCGCTGTAAGTCCCTTAGGCATAGTTGACATCATATCAGGGTCTACAACCGCAACAACAGGAATATCATGTACATCTACACAAACCATCTTACGGTTCTTTTCAGCATCAGTTATAACATAGTTAATTGTAACCTCTGCCGCAGTTCCGGCAGTTGTAGGAACTGCAATTATAGGTACGCACTTGTTCTTTGTAGGTGCAACACCCTCAAGTGAACGTACATCAGCAAATTCAGGGTTAGTTACAATAATACCTATACCCTTGGCTGTATCCATTGAAGAACCTCCGCCGATTGCTATAATACAATCCGCTCCGCTGTCCTTGAATTCCTTAACTCCTGTCTGCACATTCTCAATTGTAGGATTAGCCTTTATGTCTGAGAATATAGTATATTCAATGCCTGCACCGTCTAAAATGTCAGTTACCTTTTTAGTTACTCCAAACTTGATAAGGTCAGGATCAGATGCTACAAATACCTTTTTAAAGCCTCTGCCCTTAATCTCATCCGGTATAGCGTTAATTGCTCCGGCTCCGTGATACGATGTTTCGTTAAGTACAAATCTGTTCATTATTCATTCTTCCCTTCATAAAATTGTATATTTTTAAATTTGAATATTTAAATTCAATCAACACATTTAGTATACTACTTTTTTAATGCAAAATCAATAGAAAATTTAAATTTTCTTTATTTTTTTTGTACTATGTCGACAAATATTTTAATATCACTTTTAACCTGCTGTATATTGCCGCTTTACAGCTTAATTTGTCACCTTATTTATTTTTTAAGGTTGACATTTGAAATATATTATGCTATACTTTACAAGTCAGCAATAACTATAAATTTGCAAAAAATTCACAGAAATGAGGTTACTACTATGTCAACATCAAAATCAGAAAAGAAAATATTTAAGCTGAGCGTACGTGAAATGGTATTATGTGCACTGTTTGCGGCACTTACAGCGATAGGTGCATTCATTAAAATTCCCATACCCGTATGTCCATTTACGCTTCAGGTATTATTCACAACCTTTGCAGGACTTCTTCTCGGCAAGAAAAACGGTGCGTTAAGCATTCTAATCTATATAATAGTTGGTCTTATAGGATTTCCCGTATTCACAGAGGGCGGAGGTATTTCGTATATTTTTAAGCCTACCTTCGGCTACATAATAGGCTTTTGCATCGGTGCATATGTAACCGGAGCAATCGCTCATAAGAATTCTTCTCCATCGTTTATCCGTTTACTCTGTGCTTCATTTGCAGGTCTTGCTATTATATATACATTCGGAGTGATTTACTACTATATTATAGGCAATTTCGTAATAAATAACCCGATAGCTGTTAAATCGCTTATACTTTACTGTTTTCTGCTTGTAGTACCGGGAGATATAGTTTTATGTATTTTCGCTTCTGTTATAGCAAAAAGAATTATACCTGTTTTTAATAAAGAAAGAAGGAATTAAATTATGATAAATAAATTAAAAAACAAAGTACTTTCCGGAGAAATGCTGACCAAAAATGAAGCAATTGAGCTTTCCTCCGCTCCTCTTGAAGAGCTTTGCAATGCTGCCGATGAAATACGCAAACATTTCTGCGGCAATTCATTTGATATATGTACTATAATAAACGCAAAAAGCGGACGTTGCAGTGAAAACTGTAAATACTGCGCACAATCCTCGGCATATTGCACCAATATTGAAGAATACCCTCTTCTTGACTCAAAGCCTGTCGTAGAAACAGCTAAATACAATGCAGAGCACGGTATAAAGCGTTTTTCACTCGTTACCTCCGGAAAAAGGCTTTCTGACGAAGAAATTGACAAGGTTTGTGAAACGGTACGTGAAATTAAAAAGAACTGTGATATTTCTGTGTGCGTGTCACTCGGACTTTTAAACGTGGAGCAATTCAAACGTCTTAAGGCTTCGGGCGTAAGCCGTGTACATAACAATCTTGAAACATCCGCCGCATATTTTCCAAACGTCTGTACAACACACACCTATAACGATAAAATAGAAGCTATAAAAGCTGCACAACGTGCAGAACTTTCCGTATGCAGCGGCGGTATAATGGGACTTGGAGAAACTATGGAGGACAGAATTGATATGGCAATTGAAATACGAAATCTGAATATCCGTTCAATGCCTGTAAATATTTTAAACCCCATAAAGGGAACACCCTATGAAAACAATGAAAAGCTTAATAATGATGATGTACGACGTATATGTGCAATATTCAGGTTCATAAACCCTACAGCATCAATTCGCCTTGCCGGAGGAAGAATACTGCTTGGTGACCGTGGAGAAGCCTGCTTTAAGTCGGGTGCGAATGCTGCCATTTCAGGTGATATGCTTACAACTACAGGTGCAACTATATCCTCAGATAACGCTATGCTTGATAAGCTTGGCTTTAAGGCGGTGCTTTGTAATGAGTAAAGGACTTTTTATTACCGCAACGGGAACAGATATCGGAAAAACCTATGTAACCGCACTTATTATTAAAAAGCTGATTGACAACGGTATAAATGCCGGTTATTATAAAGCGGCTTTAAGCGATGCCGAAGAAAGAAACGGAATACTCATTCCAAAAGATGCTGAATATGTTAAAAGTATTTCGGGAGTTAGGCAAGATTTCGATGATATGGTATCATATGCTTATAAAATAGCAGTATCACCGCATCTTGCAGCAAAAATCGAGGGAAATCCGGTTGATATTGCGAAAGTCAAAAATGATTTTTCTGCGGTATGCTCAAAATTTGACTATGTAACCGCAGAGGGAAGCGGCGGAATTGTCTGTCCGATAAGATTTGATGAAAATGTGCATATTATGCTTGAGGATATAATAACCGAGTTAAAGCTTCCGACACTTATAATTGCCGATGCAGGTCTTGGCACAATTAATTCGGTTATATTAACTATAGAATATCTTAAACAAAGAAGCATACCTGTTAAAGGAATAATACTAAACAACTTCGACAGTAAAAACATAATGCACCGTGACAATAAGGATATGATTGAAAAGCTCGGTAATATTTCGGTAGTCGGAGTTATTGAGCAAAATGCCGATGATATAAATATTGATATAGAATTATTAAAATCATTGTATGACGAAGTGAGGTAAGACAAATGAATGAATTACAAAAAAAGGACTTAAAGTATATATGGCATCCCTGTTCACAGATGAAGGATTATGAAACACTGCCGCCTATAATTATAGAGCGTGGAAACGGCGTATATCTCTATGATAACGAGGGAAAGGAATATATAGATATTGTCAGCTCATGGTGGTGCAATCTTCTCGGTCACTGCAATCCAAAAATCAACGAATACATAAAAAATCAGCTTGACAGTCTTGAACACGTTATATTTGCTAATTTTTCTCACGAGCCTGCTATACAGCTTTGCGAGGAGCTTTCAAAAATAATACCATCGGGACTTAAAAAGTTCAATTTCTCGGATAACGGTTCTGCGGCAGTTGAATGTGCATTAAAAATGGCTTTTCAGTATCAGTATCAGACAGGAAATACTAAAAAAACGAAATTTATGTGTCTGACGGAGGGATATCACGGTGAAACAATAGGCGCATTATCTGTCGGAAGTATGGATTTATATGCAAAAATATACAAGCCTATGCTTATGGATACAATTCATATAGAGGCACCCGAATGTTACCGATGTCCATACGGAAAATGCAGGGATAACTGTCAGTGCGAGTGCTTTGAGGATGCGAAAAAAAAGTTTGAAAAATATGCAGACTCAGTATGTGCAATGATAGTTGAGCCGCTTCTTCAGGGCAGTGCCGGAATGAGAATTTATCCGCCGCTTTATCTTAAAAAGCTTCGCTCGCTCTGCGACAAGTATAACGTATTGCTGATTGCCGATGAAATAGCGACAGGCTTTGGCAGAACGGGTAAAATGTTTGCGTTTGACCACGCCGAAGTAAGTCCTGATATAATGTGTATATCAAAGGGATTGACAGGCGGATATATGCCTATGGCAATAACCATAACCACAGACGAAATATACAACGCATTTTATGCCGATTACAACGAGGGCAAGGCATTTATGCACAGTCATACCTACAGCGGAAATCCGCTCGGCTGCAGTGCGGCGCTTGCTGTACAAAAAATACTTCGTGAGGATAACATACTTGAAAACGCTTCACAAAACGCAGTATATCTTCACAACAAGCTTACAAACGCATTAAAAGAGCATAAGAATGTCGGAGAAATACGACATATAGGTCTTATAAACGCTATTGAGCTTGTTGAGGACAAGACTTCAAAAGCAGGCTTTGATTCAAAGCTTAGAATAGGCTATCAGATTTATAAAAAGGCCCTTGAGTACGGATTAATTCTAAGACCGCTCGGAAATGTACTTTATTTCAATCCTCCTCTTATAATAAACAAGGAGGAAATTGACCGCTCGGTAGATATATGCACTCGTGCAATTAACGATATTTTGTCTTGTTAACGACGGCGGCTGTATTCACACGACAATGTAGCGAAAAGAAAAACGGCTCCCTTGTGTAAAGGGAGCTGTCACAAAGTGACTGAGGGATTGTTTTTCCGTGCTACTTACAATCCTCTCGTCACGCTTTGCGTGACACCCTCCTTTACACAAGGAGGACTTTGGGGAAAAGTTATCCGCAATTTTGCGTTTTCACATTTTACAATCGCCTAATACTCTATATTCTTTTATATACTGAGGTCACATTCTTAAGCTTTTCACAAAGCTCATCCGAAAGCATACCGCTTTCCATTCTCCATTCCCAGTTTCCGCCGAGAGTTGACGGAGTGTTCATTCTTGCCGAGTTATCAAGTCCGAGTATATCCTGCATCTGAACAATTACCGTATCCGCAGCAGTTGAAAACAAGCATCTGATAAATCTCCAGTTAATCTCCTTTTCATCGTCCTTAATCTGCATATAATCCTTTGCAAATTCCACTACATCGCTTGGCTGACTCTTAAACCAGCCTACAGCGGTTTCATTATCATGAGTTCCGATATAGCCTATACAATTCTTCTTAAAGTTATGAGGCAGATATTCATTATCGGAATACGGGTCAAAGGCAAACTCCAAAACCTTCATTCCGGGGAACTTACTGTCCTTAAGAAGCTTTCTCACATCATCATTTAAATCGCCTAAATCCTCTGCAATTATAGGCAGCTTTCCTCCAAGCTTTTCTTCAAGGAAATTAAAGAACTTCATTCCGGGTCCCCTCTTCCATTCTCCTATAATGGCATCCTCCGAACCGTATGGAATTGTGTAATATGAATCAAAGCCTCGGAAATGGTCAATTCTTACCACATCATAAAGCGACAACGCCTTTTCAATTCTCTTTATCCACCATTCATAGTCCGATTTCTCAAGTGATTTCCAGTCATACACAGGATTCCCCCAAAGTTGACCCTTATCAGAAAACAAGTCCGGCGGACAACCCGCAACCACAGTAGGAATTCTTCGCTCGTCAAGACATAATATTTCATTATATGCCCACGCATCTGCACTGTCCTCTGCTACATATATCGGTATATCTCCTATTATCTCTATTCCGTTTTCATTAGCGTATTTTTTAAGCTTTTTCCACTGCTTATCGAACATATACTGATTGAATATATAAAAGTTAATATCTTTTTCAAGTTTTGTATAATACTTATTCATAGTTTCGGTATCACGCAGCTTAATATCATCGTCCCAATCCTTATATGACTTAAGCTTAAATTCACGCTTAAGCGCCATAAACATTGCATAATTTTCAATCCAGTACGAATTTTCCGCTCTGAATTCATTTATTTCCTCCTTCAATTTTTCATAAGAATTATTATATGCAATTCTTAGGACACTGAATTTATTTTCAAATATCTTATCATAATCAACCCTATCTTTTTTCTCTCCCCAGTCAAGCTCCGCATAATCGGATTTCTGAATCAAGCCGTCTTCACAAAGCATATCCAAATCTATGAAATACGGATTTCCGGCAAAGGTTGAAAACGATTGATACGGTGAATCGCCGTATCCTGTAGGGCCTATAGGCAGTATCTGCCAATAGCTTTGTCCCGAATTTTTCAGAAAGTCAACGAAATTATAGGCTTCCTTTCCGAATGTACCTATTCCGTACTCTGACGGAAGTGAGGATATATGAAGTAAAACTCCGCTTTTTCTCATAAATATAATCCTTTCTGTTCCTTTAATTGTTCTTTTCTAATTGTTCTTTTTGCTCGTCCAAAAAGAACCAAAAACGACGGTTGGGGAGGCTTCCCCAACACCCCTCAGCGTTCCTGTCTGATTTACTCTATCATTTTCGGATTTTTATTAATCAAATTTTAATTATTACGTTTTAGAACGTAACGTTTTGTTGAACGCTCCGTTAAGATTTGCGTTTGAGGTCTATCCGCTTTCGTTTATAGTTTTAGGCGTGGGTTTACCGCTAAATGTATGCCATACGTTCTGTCGGCGAAGCCGACCGAGAATGCTTCATTGCGGCGGCTCGTTGCCGCCGTGAGGAAAATAGCGACCGCCGTCGCCTAACGGTAAAGCTCGCTGTAAATGCCGTTTTCAATTTTCAAAAGCTCATCGTGCGTACCCTGCTCCGCAATCCTTCCGTCTGAAATTACAACAATTTTATCGGCGTTTCGGATTGTAGTTAAACGATGTGCAATTATTATAGTTGTACGGTTCTGTATAACATTATTTATAGCACTGTGTATAAGCTTTTCCGTTTCATTATCAACCGCAGCGGTAGCCTCGTCAAGTATAAGTATCGGCTTGTTTCTGAGCACCGCACGGGCAATTGAAAGTCTTTGCTTCTGTCCGCCCGAAAGCTTAAGTCCCCTCTCACCTATAACAGTATCATAGCCGTTTTCGGTTTCTATTATAAAATTATGCGCATTTGCAATTTTTGCGGCTCTCTGAATATCCTCAAAGCTTGCGTTCTCTGCTCCGTAAGCTATATTTTCAGCAATGGTTCCATGAAATAAAAATACGTCCTGAAGAACTATGCTGATGTTATCTCTGAGCGCCTTAAGCGATAAATCCTTAATGTTATATCCGTCAATTAAAACCTTACCGTCCGAAACATCATAAAACCTTGTTATAAGATTTGAAATAGTTGTCTTTCCTCCGCCCGTAGGTCCGACAAGTGCAACCGTTTCACCCTTGTTAATCTTAAGTGATATATTTTTAAGAGTATCCCCCGAATCGGTATAACTGAACGATACATCAACAAATTCAATCTCACCCTCAATCTTATCCGGAACTATCGGATTCTCACATTCCGTAACATCGGATTCAGTATCAAAAAGCTCCAAAACACGCTCACCTGCCGCAAGCGAGTTCTGCAAATCCTCGTTAATTCTTGCAAATGAGCTTATAGGCGTATACAAAAGATTAAGATACAAAATGAATGCCGTAATCTCTGAACCCATAAGTCCGTATTTTGCCGCAAAACAACCTCCGAAGCCGATTATAAGCGCAGTTCCGAATTGGTTAAAGAATGAAATCATAGGGTGAAATACCGCACTCTTTTTGAGTGCCGATAAATTAAGGTCGGTAAATTCCTTTGAAACCTTTGAAACACGGTTAAACTCATAATTCTGACGATTAAATACTTGTATTTCTTTAATTCCCGATAAATCATCCTGAACCATAGCCATAAGATCTGCTGTTTTCTTATGTGCAAATTTGAACTGCGGACGAATCTTTTTCGCAAAATATCTCGTGCTTACCGCAATGAACGGAACTATTATAAGTGCCACAAGTGCAAGCTTTGCATTAGATATAAATAAAACAATCATTACGGAACAAAATAAAAGTACGTCAAGCACAATTTCCGGACCTGCGTGTGCAATAAGTAATTCCAAAAGATTGGTGTCCGATAAAATCTGAGACATAAGCTGTCCCGTCTGCTTATCCTGAAAAAACTTCATAGATAAATTCTGAATATGATTATAAAGCTTAAGCCTTATATCATGAATACTTCTCCACGCCGCAACGTGACCGAAATACGATTTCATACCCTGTGATACTGCTTGAACCAAATAAAATACTATAAGCATCACCGCAGAAACTACAGCGGTATTTGCAAGCGTATCGGAGCCGGCTTCAATTTCAGCTAAAACTCCACGTATTATTCCGGGCGTTACGAGCTGAGCTATTATTTGAAATACCGTACAGACTCCGACAATTACAAAACACCACCAATATCTGCGTGTTAAACTAAACAGCCTTGATATCGTTTTCATACTTCCTCCTAAATAATATACTTCAATAAGGCGCAGAGCGCCGTTATTCAACGTTTTCGGTGGGAGAAAGGTACTC